>CAYVVR010000097.1:0-10186 GCA_964454655.1 uncultured Planctomycetaceae bacterium
GTGAAGCTGTCGCCCGACATGGAACCGGATCGTCCGGGCCTGATGCGCCGACCGGCCGGAGTCGACGCCTCGGCCTCCGCCGAAAAACGAGAACCGAAAACGACGGCAAAAGCCGAAAACCAACCCGACGAAGCGGACGATGAGGCAATCCCGATCCCCGGCTTGGAAGACGACGAGCCGGCCGATCTCGGCCCCGGCTTCTCCGACGATCCCGAACTGATGAAGCGGTTCGAACAAATCCAACAGGAAGAGGATCGTCGCACCGGTCGTGCACCGCGGAGCACGCCGCGGCGTCGCCCCTGAGGCGGTCGTCGCGGCCCATGTCGAGCGATCGCGACGACGACCATCTTCGGTCGAGATGGTGTGCGATCGCTTTCGTCTTCTTTCCTGTTTTCTCTGCCGCCTAGACGTAACCCCCGATCGGATCGACTCGTGAGCACGAAAAAGATTTTGGTCACCGGCGCGACCGGTTTTCTGGGAGGGGCCTTGGCGAGGCGACTCAGCCGCGAAGGTGCCCCGCTTCGCGTTTTCGTGCGGCGAATCACCCCGGCCGTCGAAGCACTCGATGCAGAAATCGTCGTCGGTGATCTGCGCGATCCCGAGAGCCTGGCCAAAGCAACCACCGGCGTCGAAACGATCCATCACACGGCGGCTTTGCCGGGAATCTGGGGCAAGTGGCGAGATTACTACGAAACGAACACATTGGGTACGATTCGCCTGCTCGAGGCGGCGCGTCGGGCCGGAGTGCGCCGGTTCATCTTTACCAGCTCGCCCAGTGTGACCTTCGACGGATCACCGCAAGAATGTGTGGACGAGTCGGCCCCCTACCCGAAGCGTTGGTTGGCCCATTACCCTCGCTCGAAGGCGCTGGCCGAACAAGCCGTGTTGGCGCAACACGGGCAAGACGGCCTCGCAACGTGCGCCTTGCGTCCGCACCTGATTTGGGGGCCGGGAGACCGGCACCTGATCCCCCGCCTGATCGCCCGGGCGAAATCGGGCAGGCTCCGCCGCGTGGGCGACGGCACGAACCTGATCGACAACGTGTACATCGACAACGCCGTCGAGGCCCAACTTGCCGCCGATCGTGCGTTGGAAGAACGTCCCGCCGAAGTCGGAGGACGTGCCTTTTTCATCTCGCAAGGTCGCCCCGTCCATTGCTGGCAGTGGATCGACGAAATCCTCGGCATCGCCGGAGTTCCCGCGATCACCAAGTCGATTTCCTTTCCCGCCGCTTATCGCATCGGCTACGTCTGCGAGTTGATCTTCCAGCTGCTCCCCAAACACATCGAACCACCCATGACGCGCTTTCTAGCGCTCCAGCTTGCCCAGCCACACTATTTTGACATTTCCAAGGCGAGAGAGCTGCTCGGCTATCAACCCGTGGTTTCGCACGAAGAGGGCATGCAACGGCTTGCCGAATGGCTCCATGACGGATGATTGCCGTATTGCCGGCTTTCGAAGAGGGCAGAACCGCCCTCCGGAAGGGGGCGTCAGTCGATCTTGCGTGGCTTGCCTTCCCCTCGCGAAACGGGTAACCTCTAAGTTTCTGTCCATGCGGAAACTGAAAGCCTATGACACGGAATCTGGACGATACACAGCGGGTAGTCATCACCGGGGTCGGGCTCACGGCGCCCAACGGGAACAATCTGCGCGAGTACCGTGAGGCCCTGCTTTCCGGAAAAAGCGGCGTCCGCGATTACGAAATCCGTTATTTCGGCAAGACGGTCGCCGGGATCTGCGACTGCGACGTGTTGCGGTATCAGCGTCGTAAAGAGGTGCGGCGTGGAACGCGGGCGGGAAGCATCGCCATCTATTGCGCCAACGAGGCCGTCGCCGATGCCGGAATCGACTGGGAAAACGTCGACAAGAATCGCGTCGGCGTGTATCTCGGAATCACCGAGCACGGAAACGTCGAAACCGAAAACGAAATCTACGAACTGAAACAATACGATTACGACACCAGCGTTTGGTCGCACCATCACAACCCGCGGACGGTGGCGAACAACCCGGCGGGCGAAGTCACGCTCAACATGGGCATCACCGGCCCGCACTACACCATCGGCGCTGCGTGCGCGGCAGGAAACGCCGGAGTCATCCAAGGCGTTCAAATGCTGCGGTTGGGCGAATGCGATTTGGCCCTCTGTGGCGGGGTGTCCGAGAGTATCCACACCTTCGGCATCTTCGCCGCGTTTCATGCGCAAGGGGCGTTGGCCTCGCACGACGATCCGACCAAGGCTTCGCGACCATTCGACGCCGATCGGAACGGAATCGTCGTCGCCGAAGGGGGGTGCGTCTTCACCCTCGAGCGACTGGCCGATGCGAAACGCCGCGGAGCCAAGATTTACGGTGAAGTCGTCGGCTACGCCACCAATAGCGACGCCACCGATTTCGTACACCCCAACTACGAGCGACAAGCCGAGTGCATCGAAGCGGCGCTGGCCCGAGCGGGGTTGTCGCCCGACGAAATCGATATCGTCAGCACCCACGCCACCGGGACGACCACCGGCGACATTCAAGAGGCCATGGCGATCCGTCGCGTATTCGACGGCAGCCGAAACACGTATTTCAACAACACCAAGAGTTTCATCGGGCATGCGATGGGAGCGGCCGGCGCGTTGGAGCTGGCCGGCAACTTGCCCGCCTTCGAAGACGGCATCGTTCACCCGACGATCAACATCGACCGAATCGATCCCGAATGTGAAATCCCCAACTTGGTCGCCAACGAGCCGATCGAAACGGGCAAGGTCTCGACGATCTTGAACACGTCGTTCGGCATGCTGGGAATCAACTCGGTGGTGATCGTTCAAAAGCTATGAAGCTCGTCCGCCGAAGCGTGCGGGCGACACAGAACGCGATATTCGCCCTCCCGCCGCTCGAAGGCGTGAGGAAACAGGACACACATCAACCTGATTGGGAAGCCACGTGGAGTGAAAGCGGCATGACGAGGGAAGAAATCCGACAAGCCATCATCGATATTCTCGCCGATATTTCGCCCGACGACGATCTCGACTCGATCGACGACGGCAAGCCCCTGCGCGACCAGCTCGACATGGACAGCATGGACCTGTTGGACATCGTGCTGGCGCTGCGTCGGAAGTACCGGATTCAGATTCCGGAAGAAGACTACCCGAAGCTGGTCACGATGAACAGCACGATCGATTACCTGGAACCGCTGATGAAGGATCTTTAGTGCGACCGGCTCGGTAGGCGTCGTCTCGACATAACGCCGCCCCGAGCCCGTGTCGGCCCCCGTCCGCCAGATGAACGACCGCCAGGCCATTTCCGCCGATTGCGACGTGCTGATCATCGGGGCCGGACTGTCCGGTCTGGCGGCAGGAATCCGGCTGGGCCTGTTCGGAAAACGCGTTCTGCTGTGCGAGCGGCACTACACGATCGGCGGTCTCAATTCTTTCTATCGCCGCAACGGTCACGACTACGAAGTCGGTCTTCACGCGATGACGAACATCGCACCGCGTGAAGACCGCGGCGCCGTCCTTTACCGCACGTTGCGGCAACTCGAAATCGATCCCGACGCGATCGGCTTCGTCCCGCAGCGGCAGTCGGCGATCGCGTTTCCCGGCATTCGGCTGACGTTCGGAAACGGCATCGACCGTTTGCGCTCGTCGATCGCCGAGACCTTTCCCGACCAGGTCGCCGGTTTCGATCGTGTGGTCGCATCCATTCCTCGATTGAAAGGCATCGACGCGGCCGATTCGCGGTCCGCCCGCGAATTCTTGGCCGAACACCTGTCGAATCCGCTGCTGAGGGAAATGTTGTTGTGCCCGTTGATGTACTACGGGGCGGCCACTCCCGACGACATGCCGTTCGGGCAGTTTGCAATCTTGTTTCGGTCGATCTTCATCGAAGGCATGGGGCGGCCCGCCCGGGGCGTTCGCGGCTTGCTGAAAGTGCTGATCGAGAAGTTTCGCGAAACGGGCGGAACATTGCGTCTGCGATGCGGCGTCAAGTCGCTGATCGTCGAAAACGATCGCGTGGTCGCCGTAGAATTGGACGACGGCACGAGGCTGCGCCCTCGCAAGGTGCTCTCTTCGGCGGGCGGCCCGGAAACGTTCGCCCTCGTTCGTGCGGCGGACGGTGCGGTACCGCAAACGTCGGCTCGTCCGCGGCCGGGGGCGCTGTCGTTTTGCGAGGCGATCGCGGTCTTGAATCGCAGCGTTTGCGAACTGGGTCATAAAGACACGATCGTCTTCTTCAGTCGCGACGAGCGTTTCGCGTATCGCTCGCCCGACGGCCTGATCGGCTCCCGCAGCGGCGTCGTTTGCGTGCCCGACGCGTTCGAACAACCCGATCCGCGATTGGAACCGATGGTGCGCGTCACCGCGTTGGCCGACTACGACCGGTGGGCCGCGTTGGACGAAGCGGCGTACCGGCGGGCGAAAGAAGAAGTCTTCTCGCAACTGATGGAAGTCGCTTCGCTCTACGTTCCCGACTTTTCCGATCACGTGATCGACCGGGACCTGTTCACCCCACTGACGATCACACGCTACACCGGACGCATGCAAGGCGCGGTGTACGGGTCGCCCGACAAACGCCACGACGGGGCCACGCCCTGGCGCAACTTGCTGTTGTGCGGGACGGACCAAGGTTACCTAGGCATCGTCGGCAGCATGGTCAGCGGCGTCGCCATGGCCGCGCGTTGTCTGGTCGACGAACCGTCCCCATAATCCAATTCTGCACGTAAACACTCGCCGAAACATCGGCTCGGCGATCGAGATACCGAGGATTCGTCATGCCGAAAGATTTTCTGGCACACGTCAAACCGAACTACGACGTCGTGGTCATCGGCTCGGGGTTGGGAGGCATGACCGCGGCGAACATATTGGCCCGCGCCGGGTATTCCGTCTTGCTGCTCGAACAGCATTACAAGCTGGGCGGTCTGGCGACATGGTTTCGACGCCCCAAGGGCTACATTTTCGATATTTCGCTGCACGGGTTTCCCGTCGGCATGATCAAGAGTTGTCGCCGCTACTGGTCGCGGGAAATCGCCGACTCGATCGTCCAGTTGAAGCACATCCGCTTCGACAATCCCATGTTTCAATTGGAAACGACCTACAACCGGGAAGATTTCACCCGGCTGTTGGTCGAACGCTTCAAGGTCGATGCCGACCGCGTGCAGGCGTTCTTCGACACCGCCCGCAGCATGAACTTCTACGACGACAACCGGCGCACGACCGGCGAGTTGTTCGACGAGTTCTTCCCCGGTCGCGAAGACGTCGTCCGCCTGCTGATGGAGCCGATCACGTATGCCAACGGCTCGACGCTGGAAGATCCGGCGGTTACCTACGGAATCGTCTTCTCGAATTTCATGTCGAAAGGCGTGTTCACCTTTCGGGGCGGAACCGACCGCCTGATCGGCCTGATGGAACGCGAGTTGAAAGCCAACGGCGTCGACATCGCCATCAATTCGCCGGTGGAACGCATCCTAGTCGACGAATCTCCCCGACGCGTGCGATCGGTAGTCGTGCGCGACCGCGAAATCGCCACGAAGGCGGTCGTTTCGAATGCGAATCTGTTGCGCACGATCTTCGAAATGGTCGGCGAATCGCATTTCGACGAATCGTTCGTCCGCGACGCCCGCGCCGTGCGGCTGAACAACTCGAGCACCCAGGTATACATGGGGTTGAAGCCGGGGATCACGCTCGACGAATCGCAATGCGGCGACTTGCTGTTCACCTCGACGGCCGAGCGGTTCGAAACCGACTTGCTGCTGAGCAAGAACGTAACCAGCCGCACGTACTCGTTTTATTATCCGAAAACACGGCCCGGCTACGATCGCTGCTTGATCGTTTCGAGCACGAACGCGCGGTACGAAGATTGGGCCGGGCTTTCCGACGACGAATACCGAGCCGAAAAACAACGGCTGATCGACGAAACGCTCGATCATGTCGAACGGTACGTGCCGAATATCCGCCGCAAAATCGACGTCGTCGAGTGCGCCACGCCGCGGACGTTCGAACGCTACACCGGCCACCTGGCGGGCGCAAGTTTCGGCACGAAATTCGAAGGCTTGGCGGTCAGTCGCGGGCTGCCGCAACAAATTCGCGGACTCTACCACGCCGGCAGCGTGGGCATTATCATGTCGGGCTGGCTGGGAACGGTCAATTACGGCGTCATCGTGGCGAACGACGTCGATGCCCTCTTGATGGAAACTTCGGCCGCCGCGCGTTGACGGCGACGGCGATCGTTTTGCAAGCGAAAGCCGCCGTTCCCGACGTCCTCTCCCGCATTTCCCGTTTCGGCAAGATCATGCAACGTCACGAAATCGAACAGCGCATCCCGCACCGTGATCCGTTCTTGTTGGTCGACGAAGTCGTCGAGACGGCAGAAAACCGTATTCGCGGCATCAAGCGTTTCACGGGCGACGAATACTTTTTCGCCGGACACTATCCCGGCAACCCCATCGTGCCGGGCGTGCTGCTGTGCGAAGCCGCAATGCAGTGCGGCGCGATCTTACTGGCCGACCTCGTCGAACCTCGCGACGATCGCGTGCCGGTCGCCACACGGATGAACAACGTCCGTTTCAAGCGAATGGTCAAACCGGGTGATACGATCACCCTCGACGTCGAATTGACCGATCGTGTCGCCGACGCCTTCTTTCTGACGGCCAAGGTGTCTGTCGACGGCAAGACGGCCGTTCGATTGGAATTCGCCTGCACGCTCGCGTCGTCCGACTAAACCGAAGGCCCCCATCAACCGTTCGTCGAACGCTTCTGACGCATCGAAATACGACAGGAACCATGAGCAATCCCGATTATCTCGGCCTGCTGGGTAAGAAGATCGTCGTCTTCGGTATCGCCAATCGCAAAAGCGTGGCGTATCACATCACCAAGCAACTGGAAGAGGCGGGCGCCGCATGCATCGCGGTCGTTCAAAACGACACGATCCGCGAGCGGGTCGCGAAACTGTTGCCCGAGATCGACATCTTCACGTGCGACGTCGAAGACGAAACCCAAATCGACGCCGTGGCGCGGCAGATCGGCGAACGGCATGAACGCATCGACGGACTGGTGCACTCGATCGCCTATGCCGATTACTCGGAAGGGATTCGCCCGTTCCATGAAACGCCCAAGAAGGCGTTTCTTCAGGCGATCGACATTTCGTGTTATTCGTTGATCCGTATCAGCAAGGCCTTCGCCCCGCTCTTTTCCGACGATGCCTCGGTCGTCACGATCTCGATTTCGACGACCACCATGGCCAGCGAAAGCTACGGCTACATGGCCCCGATCAAAGCGGCCTTGGAAAGCAGCGTCGTCTTCCTGGCCAAATCGTTCAGCCGCTTTTCGAAGGTACGGTTCAACGCGGTATGCCCCGGCCTGCTCAAGACTTCGGCTTCGGCGGGTATTCCCGGTTACCTCGATGCCTACCTGTTCGCCGAACAGGTCATTCCCCGCAAAGAGGCCGTAAAGACGGACGAAGCCGCCGCCGCGGCGGTGTTTCTCCTCAGTCCGAGAGCGTCGGGAATCAATGCCCAAAAGATCGTCGTCGATGCCGGAATGGCGATCAATTACTTCGACCAAGACATCGTCAAGCGGGTCGTGAACGACTGACGGACCGCGTCACGACTCGCCGGCGGTCGCCAGCCGCGAATCGTGCGTTCGCCTACGATCGACCGCGCGGATGTGCGTCCCGTTCACGTCCGCTTCGAGCGGCGATCGCTGCCACTGAACGCCCAGCATCACGACGTTGATTCCCGAGCCGATCCCCAGCAACGCCGTATTGTCGCCCCGCTTGAGGTGCCCTTGTTCGATGCCGATCGCCGCCGTCGTCGGCAGCGCGACCGAGCCGGTATTTCCCAGCCACGACAGCGTCGAGAAGTCGGCCGCAGGATCCAATTGCAGCGACTCGAACAACAGCTTCTGGTGAAAACGGCCGACCTGGTGGCAGAATGTCTTGTCGATCGAGTCGGGACGCCATCCCAACTCCTCTCGAAAGGCGGCAAACGCCTTGACCGCGGTGGCGATGCCTTCTTGCATCAACGTCTCGGAATCCGTCCACATCAGCAATCCGGCTTCCGCTTCGTCGTTGTCGGCGACCGTCTCGTCCCGCGCACTTCGGCACAGGTGCGACTGTTGCGTGTTGGCCAACCACGCTCCGCCCAACAGCCGGTTACCGGTGCGACTAATATCGCGATGCGTCAGCAAAATCGCCGCCGAGGCCGATCCGATGGTCAGCGAAGCAAATGCCAGTTTTGCCTGCTTGCGCGTAATCGTCGTGTCGCGATTCAGCCGTTCGATGGTCGATTCGAGCAAGTGCCGACTGCTTTCGGTGCCGACCACCAAACCGGCTTCGATCTGCCCCAACTCGATCAGTTGAGCGACTTGCAACACGCCGTTGAGCAACCCCAAGCAGGCGTTCGACAGATCGAACACCAAGCATCGCTCGGGCAAGCCCAACGCCTGATGCACGCCGCAGGCGGTCGCCGGCTCGAGGTAGTCACGACACACCGATCCGTGGATCAAGGCCCCCACGTGCCGCGGATCGAGTTTCGCTTGCTCGAGCGCCTTTCGGGCCGTGATCGCGCTGATGCGGCCGGGTAACGTTCCCCGCGGCCACACGCGCCGTTCGCGAATGCCCGACATGGCTTCCAGCCGCCCCGGAGGCAGCTTCAGCCGCGTGTAGGCCGGGCCCAAGCGACGTTCGATTTCTTCCGAGGTGACGATTTCGTCGGGAAGCGTATAGCTGATCGCCTCGATGCAGACGTTTTCGAACAGCATGGAAGACTCGTCTAGGTATGTCGAATGCCGCCGATTTGCGTCACGAGCCAAACTCGCACGAAATCCGCGGAAGATGAGCGTATTCGCCGAAGACCCGTCGCGGCATGCCGTAACGAGTCGCAAACTCGTAGGATATCCGCCCCGACACGCCGCGTAAAGCCGACGCACGGCGAAGCCGCCGGGCGGTCCCGTGCGAGAACGCCTTCTCCCCCCTTCGAAAAATGCCTCACTCGGTGGAAATTTCAACGGAAATTGCCCTGGACATCCACCTCGGACGGCCGCAAATTTCCACGAAGCGTCAATATTTGCCAGAACCCCCGAAATAGTGAGGAGATGCGACGACACGTCACCCCCTAGATCGGGTCACGATTGCGCGAGTGCTAGCACTGATTGCACCACAACACGTTGCGGTCTTTAACATTTCTCGATCAAAATATGCACCATCCTTCGAGAAAAGGGGATTTCCGCGTAAACTGCGTACAGTCATCGGGTCACGCGGGCGAGAGAGTCCGCGAAAGATCTGACTCAGCCAACGATAGGGACGTCGTGACAACCGGGTGAAAGAAGCCACACCCGGTGGAGGGTGGGGGATGACGCGAAAGGACTCCAGGGATGGATGGTTCTCGTCCGATGCCTTTCGCGCTCGTCGCTGCTTGCTTCGAGTCACTCATTCCGCTCCGTTCTCCCACCCGACCTGTCTTGCCACAGCCCTACCGGTCGTCGAGTATGTTCTATCGTTGGTCGAGTCGCCCTTCTTCACCGGGACAATGGATATGTCCCCCAATGCAAGGAGATTCGACTCATGTCGCAGCGACTGGTCATCGGCCTGAACATGGACTATTGTCCGGCTCGCCAGAAGGCAGGAGAGGCCTTCGGATACCTTAGCGCCGGGTATTTCGATTGTGTTATCCGCGCCGATGCGATCCCCGTCGTCGTCCCGCCGCTGGTCGACACCGACGACATCGACCAGATTCTCGACCGCGTGGACGCCTTCGTCATGATCGGCGGAGCCGATCTCGATTCCCGCCGCGACGGGTACGAAGTGCACACCTCGATGAAGCTGATGGATCCCCGCCGCGAAGACTTCGACCGCGTCTTGATGCGCCGCATCGCCAAGCGTCGCATTCCCGTGTTGGCCATCGGGGCGGGTATGCAGTTGCTGAACATCACGATGGGCGGCTCGCTGAGCTACCACATCCCGGAAGACTTCCCCAATGCCATCCCGCATTTCGACCGCATGGATCCCTATCACCGCCACAGCCTGATCGTCGAACCCAAGTCGATGATGGGGCGTGTGTACGGTGACGGAGACATTCGCGTCGCCAGCCGGCATCACATGGCGATCTACGAAGTGGCCGACGGATTCCGCGCAACCGCCACGGCTCCCGACGGCATCGTCGAAGCGATCGAATTCGAGCATCCCGACTGGATCGCCGTGGGCACGCAATTCC
>CAYVVR010000098.1:0-10138 GCA_964454655.1 uncultured Planctomycetaceae bacterium
AATCCGGCGCGAAGCTGCCGAATGTGTCCGGTGGTTCGTCGGTTTGGAATGGACCGGCAGCTGTACGAAATCAAGTGAATGCGGGCGACCGGAACTTGGTGCGTCCGGAAGGCGGGGCGGCCGTTTCACTTGGCGGTCGCAGTCAGGCGACGTTGGAGGGGCACGCGGCGCAATTGCAGGAGCGCTGGGGTAACGTGCAGTCGGCGGCACACGATGCCGTCAATGCGTGGACTACCGGTCCGCAGCCGTTCACGGCCGCCTGGTATGCGCAGCATCCGAATGCGTGGAAGGCAACGCACCCATACGCGCCGGCCGCCGTCCCCATCACGGCGACCAGTGTGGCGGCTTGGTTGGCTGCGCCGGCTGTTTCTGCCGACGGGACCGTCGTCGCGCAGGAACAAATGGTCAGTTCGACCGATGACGTCGATTCGGTGACTACCGACTCAGCGTCCGATTACGGCGTCTCCGAAGGCAACCCAACGGCGCCCGCACCGGCCGAGCAGTGGATGACATTGGGAGTCTTTACCGTCTACGCACCGGGCGAAACCCTGCCGACGCGCATGATCGAACTGGCGTTATCGAAGGAGGGCCGCGTCGGTGGGACGTTCTTCGACCGCATGCTTGATCAGGCGGTTCCAGTCACCGGAGACGTCGATCGCGACACCATGACGTTGCGCTGGAAGATCGGCGAAAACGGCGGTGTGTTCGAAAGCTCGGTCGATGCCATCGCGCAACCTGAGGCTTCCGTCACCGTGCACCTGCCGGACGGTGCCGCCGTTCAGTGGCGTCTCGTGAAACGCCGGTGATCGATCATTCAGACAAGCATTCGCTCGCCGGCATCGTACGAAGCAGAGTTTCTATGGGTGCGCATCACGGCGGCCTAAGGGGCCTCGCGACGGGGAGATGTCGTGGTCAACACGTCGATCCTCGACCCGCATCATTTGCACGCGTGTCTCGATTCGGTCTGTAGCGTGTTCGAATGCGGATACGGCATGGGGCAGCTCGTGAGTCTGCTGGAACCGGGCGAAACCATCGGCGGCGTGACGATCCCGCAAAACAAGATCGGCTTGGCACGGTCTGCTCGATTACACTCAACGGTGTGCTCTTGAAGCACGGGATCCCGATGGCGTCGATCTTCGGCGGGCTGCTTGAATTGCGCGACCATTTGCCCACACGACTCGCGGTGATCGGCATGCGGGGGTTCCTCGAAATCGGGCAACCGCAAAGCGAGACCTTGGGGCTGCAACCGGGTCAGGAACGCATCGGATGCATGGTCATCGGAGGCTTGAACCCGGTTGCGATCCTGGAAGTAGAGGGCTACCGCGTCGATTCCTTCGCCCTTTCGGGACTCCTCGAATTCGGCCGCTTGTTCCACTATCAGCAACTAGGCGACGCCTTGAAGGTCTATCTGAAGTAGCCGCAGGTGTGTTTCGCTCGGCTGCCTGAAATCAAGCAGCGCCCGTCGCAGCATTTCGTCCCGTGAACAAAGGCGACGGCGGCCGAAGGAAATGCGAGCGCGGAGCCGTATGTGGCGGTGAATGGAGTTCCGGAGACTCCAGAAAAAAACGCGACGAAGGTCTTCAAGCCTTCGCCGCTGCGGATGATCGACTAACGGGGCGTGCTGCCCGAAGGGAACGTGCTCGGCCGATCAGCCGGGTAGGGGCCAGCCGGGGCGGTGGGCTTCGAAGATCAGTTCTTCGGCTTCGGGCGCACCGATCGGCTTGAGGTTGGCCGCATCCCATGCGAACGGCTTGCCCACGCGGTACGCGACGTTCCCCAGCAACACGGTTTCGGCCATCGGGCCGGAGTAGTCGAAGTTGACCGTCGCCGGTTCGCCGCCCTTGCAGGCCGCAGTCCATTCTTTATAGAAGCCCGGCGAGTCGGGAATGAATTTCTCGGGATACTCGAAGTCGGCGAACTTGTCTTTCGGGAACAGCTCGTGCTTGCCGAACTCGGTCAGAAGCAGCCCCTTGCTGCCGATGAACAACACGCCCGTCCCGTAGTGCGGCAAATTGTGCTCGCGGAGGACGTCCGGGCCCGGTTTCGAGTGATACCAGTGGAGTTCCAGTTCGGGTAGATCGCCGCGGGCCGGGAACTTGTACGTCACGTGCATCTGCTTGGGCGTTCGTTCCGGATCAGGTTCGGGACCGGTCGCCGACACGTGGACGCAATGTTCGAGCTTCAATGCCCAATAGGGGATGTCGAGCACGTGGCAACCCCAGTTTCCCGTCTCGCCGGTGCCGTAGTCCCACCAAAAGCGCCAGTTGTAGGGGCACAAGGCGGGCGTGTACGGTCGGAAGGGCGCCGGGCCGATCCACAAGTCCCACTTCAAGCCCGGCGGAATGGGCGGGTATTCGGTCGGCTTGGCGGGCATCCCGCGGTCGCCGCCGATCCACGCGTGCACTTCGCGGACCTCGCCGATCGCGCCCGACTGCACCAGCTCGACCACCCGATGCATGTTCGACATCGCATGCCGCTGCGCGCCCAGTTGTGTGGCCAGCTTCTTGGCCTTGGCCGTTTCGGTCATCCGGCGCACGTAGTGCACGTTGTGGGCCATCGGCTTTTCGCAGTACAAATGCTTGTCGAGCAGCATCGCCACCATGGCCGGATGGGCGTGCGTGTGGTCGGGCGTCGACACGACGACCGCGTCGATCTCGTTCGCCATTTCGTCGAACATCACGCGGTAGTCGTAGTATTTCTTGGCCTTGGGGAACTTGTCGTACATTTTGCCGGCGCGGGCGTCGTCCACATCGCACAGGGCGACGATGTTCTCTCCGGCGGCGGCCACACCGTTGACGTTGGCCGCGCCGCGTCCGCCGATGCCGATACAGGCCACGTTGAGCTTTTCGTTGGGCGACTGCCCGAACGCGAGTAGGCCGGGCCGCAATACCATCGCCGCTGCGGCGGCCGCCCCGGCCGATTTGACGAAATCGCGCCGCGTCGTTCCGTGGATGTTCCGCTTGCGTGCCATCGTGGAATACCTCCAGTGAATCGGGACCGATACGCACCCTCGAGCGTTGCACAGAATGCCCCCGCCGAAACCGTGTGCAAGCACGGCATGTTTCAGCATAGTCGCCCGTTTCGAGGCTGTCACGGACGGATCGCCGCACCGACGACGTTTTTCGCACGTTGTCGACCGAAGAGATCGATCGTGCGGCAAACGGGCACGGGCGAATACGTATCGTCGCAAAGAAGCCCGTCATGCGCGCCGATCGACGGTCGGCAAGCGCGGCGGTCAGATATCGGCCGAGTCGATGTCGATTTCGGTGCCTGCCGAAAACAAGCCGGGCGTCGGTTTACCTTCGGCACAATCGACGACGAAGATTTTGCCGGCGCCCATCCGGCCGGTGCGGGCGTGCGTCACGATCAACCGCAATGTCTCTTCCAGCCGATAATCGTCGACCCACAAGTCGATTTGCACCTTGGGCAGAAAGGCGGCCTCGTACTCGCCGCCGCGGTATTCTTCGAGGTAGTTCTTCTGACGGCCGAAGCCTTTCACCTCGCGGACCAGGCACGCCTCGAGCGGCGCGTGCGACAGCTCGCGCAACACGCGCTCGGCCACGAAGGGTTGAACCACGGCGGTGATCTGTTTCACGGTTGGGGCCTCACGGCGGTCGTCCACCGTCATGCGCGCGAGATCATCCGGCAAAAACGCCCTCGCGCGAGGGAGAACGCTTCTACCGGTGAGCATACCACCCGCCGTGCAAAAGTACCAGTCGGCGGGGATCCTGCTTGCCTCACTCGACGCGCCGTCGGCTGTCCCGCTAGAATAAGAGGCTGATTTTCGTGCCGCATGGTGCGCGCAAGCGGGAATCTGCGCGCTACAGGAAAAATGGACAAGACGAACGGTCACGGAGGAACACGAGGACACATCGATGGCAAATCCCCACGACACGCCGCATCGCACGCCGTATCAGCAGCGGATCATTCGCAATTATTATGAGAACCGCGACACGTTGATGTTGCAGAAGCTGGGCGAGTTGGTGGGCGACTTGTACCTCGCCGAGGGCAAGGCTCGTCGGCGGTTGTGGGAGCGAGCGGCGGCCGCGATGAAGAACTTGCAGGTTCCTCCGGCGCGAGTGGCGCACATTGTCGACAGCGACAACCCCTCGTTGCTTGCTCGACTGCTCGAAGAGCTTCAACGCAAGGGGTGACGGCAAGCAGACGCGGCACGCGCCCGCAGGTGCAGTCGAAACGCGAAGCTAAGGAAACACGATGACCGGCAACGCGGACGTGATCGAATCGTTACGTTGGAAGAAGTTTCCCGTGCTGGACGACGGCTTCGTTTGCCTGGTCGATTGCATGGGCGACGACGGCTCGATCGTACAGGCCGCCCGCGTCAGCTACGGCGAAGGCACGCGTCGTGTTTCCGACGACCGCACGTTGATTCGCTATCTGATGCGGCATCAGCACACGACGCCGTTCGAAATGGCCGAGCTGAAGTTTCTCGTTCGCGTGCCGATGGACTGCTGGCGGCAGTGGATTCGGCATCGGACGGCCTCGGTCAACGAGTACAGCACGCGGTACTCGGTGGCGATCGACGCGGCGGTGCAAACACCGCCCGACGGCTGGCGACTCCAGGCCACAAGCAATCGGCAAGGCAGCGAAGGATACCTCGACGCCGAGCAAGGCGCCGAGCTGAGTCGCGAAGAAGCCGCGTTGCAAGAGCACGCGCGGCAGGTGTACAACCGGCGTTTGGAATTGGGGGTCGCCCGCGAGCAGGCCCGTAAAGACTTGCCGCTGTCGACCTATACCGAGGCCTATTGGAAGATCGACCTGCACAACCTGCTGCACTTTTTGCATTTGCGGATGGACGTGCACGCGCAGGAGGAAATCCGCCGCTACGCGACGACGATCGGCGAGCAGATCGTAGCCCCGCTGTTTCCCGAGTGTTGGGCTGCATTCTGCGACTATCGGCGCGATGCCATGCACTTGAGCCGGTTGGATCGCGAGGTGATTCGCCGTTTGGCCGAAGCGGGCGCGCTGCCCGCCGACGAAGCGGCTTTCCTCGCGGCCCAAGATCCGGCCTGGAAGGAACTTTCCCGCTGTCGCGAGCGCGACGAATGCCGCGAAAAACTTCGCCTGTTGGGCTTGTATCGCGACGATTCGTGAACCGAACGCACGTCGGCCGAAGGAAGACGCCGCACGACCGGGCAGCCGAAGGAGAAGGCGCATGCGATCCATCGTGATCATGAACCAGAAGGGAGGCGTGGGTAAGACGACCACCGCCGTCAACCTGAGCGCCGCGCTCGCCGCGGCCGGAAAGACGGTCTGCCTGGTCGACATGGATCCGCAGGCGCACGCGTCGCTGCATTTGGGCATCGAACCGCAGCTCGACATGCAGTCGATCTACGACGTGCTCGTGCGGGATCAAACGTTGGCATCCGCCCGCCGACAAGTCGACGAACGATTGTGGATCGTTCCTTCGCATCTCGACCTGGCCGCCGCCGAAGTCGAATTGGCCGGCGTCGTCGGCCGCGAAGTCATCTTGCGCGACAAGCTGCAAGAAGACGACCTGCGCCCCGATTATCTGATCATCGACTGCCCGCCCTCGCTGGGAATCTTGACCATCAACGCGTTGGCCGCCGTCGAAGAGGTCTTCATTCCGCTTCAGCCTCACTTTCTGGCGTTGCACGGGCTGAGCAAGCTGCTGCAAACGATCGACCTGGTGGCCCGGCGGTTGAACAACCGGCTGCGTTTGTCGGGCATCATCTTGTGCATGTACGACACGAATACGCGGTTGGCGATGGAAGTCACCGAAGACGTCAAAAGCTTCTTCGAAAGCCAGCGCGACCGGCAAACGATCTGGAAAGACGTGTGCATGTTCAAGACGCTGGTGCGGCGAAACGTCCGACTGGCCGAGGCCCCCAGCTTCGGCAAGTCGATCTTCCAATATGCCCCGAACTCGAACGGTGCCGAAGACTACGCCAACTTGGCGTTGGAAGTCATCGAGCAGGAACAAACCCGCCGGGCCGCGTCATCGACCTGACGCCGACAGGCGATTGCATCGAGCTCGGGCGCCGTCCGTCGATCAATCCTCCCCGAAGAGTCGATGCCATGAATCGCCGCGTGCCGAAGCGTTTCCGTCGCCGGACGACCTGCTTCCTTTGCCTCGCGTGGACGGCCGCCGTGTCGTTCGCCGCCGCGACGCCGAGTTCCGCCGAGCCGTCCGAGTCGGCAACACCCTCGTTGCCTGCGATTCGAGGCGTGCTGCGCGTGTGCCGGCAAAACCCGCTCTTCTTCGCCGACGGCGAGGGGCGGGCGATCTACTTGGTCGGACATCAAGGCTTCGTCGATCTGCAAGACAACGCATTCAACAAGCCTTTCGTGTGGAACGGCCGACGCCGCCTCGATTGGCCGGCCTACCTCGATTTCCTCTGTGCGCATCGGTTCAATTACGTCCGCAATTGGATCGTTTGGAGCACCGGCAGCGGCGCCATGGCGCCGGAAAACGACGCCGTGGCCTGGCCCATGCCGTATCGACGCGTGGCCGGCTACGGAAAGGCTCGCGACGGCGGCGACAAGTTCGACCTGAACACCTTCGACGAAGCCTTCTTCGATCGCATGCGTCGCCGTTGCGAAGACCTGCAAGCGCGGGGTGTGTACGTGTCGATCATGCTGTTCGAGGTGTACGGCTTCCTCGACGGCGAGGCCTGCGGCAACCCGCCGCAAACCTTGTGGGACGGAAACCTTTTCAATCGGGCGAACAACGTCAACGACATCGACACCGACACGAACGGCGACGGCAAAGGAATCGAGTTCTTCTACACCAGCGATCCGCGAATTCGAAAGCTGCAACGCGATTACGTGCGAAAGGTGATCGACACGGTCGGGCATCTCGACAACGTCTTCTTCGAGATCGCCAACGAACTGTACGCCCCGCAGTGGCAATACGCCATGATCGAGTTCGTGAAGAGCTACGAACAGACGAAGCCGAAACAACACCTGGTGCTGCTCTCACCCGGCGGAAGAACACCCACCGGCGATTGGCGCCGCATGCCTCGCGCGCTGGTCGTGAATAGCCCCGCCGATTGCTTCGCCGTCGCCGGAAGTTGGAACGACAACGCCTTTCGGAGGATGAACCCGCCCCCCAACGACGCCGGAAAACCGGGCATCGTCGACATGGATCACGTCGCCGCCGGCAGCGCCGAAATCGGCTACGTGTGGTCCGCCTTCACCCGCGGCTACCATTTCAATTTGTACGACAAACCGTTCGAACGTCCCGAAACCGAAGGCCCCGAATGGGCGCGAATACGCGGTAACCTGACGCAAGTCGCGCGCTACGCGTCGGAAATGAATCTTCTTCGCACCAAGCCCGCAAGCGAACTTGCCGACTCGGGCTTCTGCCTGGCCGAGCGGGGCCGCGTGTATGTCGTCTACGCCCCCAAGGGCGGCACGATCACGCTAGACTTGTCGGACGCGCCGGCCGTGTTCGCGGCCGAGTGGTTCGACCCGACCCGCGTGCGAACGCTTCCCGGCGGCACCGTAGAAGGCGGCACGTCGGTGCGCTACACGGCGCCGTTTTCGGGCCCGGCCGTTCTACGGCTGCAAGCGATGAAGCACCCCGCCCGGTGAGCTTTCGCCTGAGCTTTCCGACCACGGCCGTCGACGCTCGATCGTTCGGTAGCCCGTTACGCCGTGCCGTTTCCGGCACTTGGGTCGAACGAGACGCCATTCAAGCGTCGAGCGAGAAGCCCCCGGCGTATTCGTCGGACGCGGGGGGAAGGTCGATCGGCGGCACCGACGGCGCCCCCTCGGCGGGGCTTTCGTCGCTGATGCGGGCTTCGTCGACCGCCCCTTCGGGACGCGTATCGCCGAGCTGTTCGCAGAGCTGTCGCCAGGTCTCGCGCTCGATTTCGAGCACGCGAACGACCTCGCGCAACTTGTCTTGATCGCGCGACGCGCCGGCTTCGATCAGCGTGCGGTACATCCAAATGTACAGCGACGCGACCTTTTTCGGCAGGTCGCCGCCGACGTTCGGGTTCAGCCCGGCAAGAATCTCCGAGATGATCTGCTGCGAGCGGATCAGTGTTTCGCAGCCGACGTCCCAGTTTTCTTCCTGCCACGCGATGCGGGTGCGTTCGATGAAACGAATCGCCCCTTCGATGAGCATCAGGTGCAGTTTTTGCGGGCTGGCGGTCAGAATTTCGGCCTCGAGATAGTTGTCGCGAACCGAAGCGGGCATTCGGCCGGAACCTCCTTTTTCCATGGTGCTGAACGGGGTCACGGGAAAATTGGGTCGTCGTGCGATGTCGCCTGCAGGCCGACGTGCGGCCGCGGCGGCATCCTCCTTCACACGTGCGATCGCTCGCGCGACCGCTATTGCGAGTTGTTGTTACTTCCGCCGGTATCGTAGGTAATCGGCCGGATCGCCGAGAGGGCATTCAGGTTGGTCATCATTTTTCCGATGGCGATATCCATTCGATAAAACTCGAGCAACAAGCGTTCCCGCTGCGCGTCGAGTCGTTCGTTCCAGTCTTCGATTTTTTGGTTGTTCGTTTCGTACTTGCGGGTAAGCGAAATGAATCGTTGGGCCAACAGCGAGACGTCTTGCCCCACCAGTTGTTCGGCGAGCTGATCGAATTTTTTCGCGAATCCGAAGTCTTCGTCGAGAAAGAAGTTCTTGACCCCTTCGGGGTCGTCTTGGTAGCGGTTGCGGAACCGCGTTTCGTCGAACTGCATTTCGCCGTCTTGCGAGAAGGTGATGCCCAGCTCGCCCAACGATTGGACGGAACCGGCGCCCACGAACCGGCTGGTCAATAGGTATTGCAAATCGCTTTCGACGCGGATGGCGGTCGGATCGTTCGCCAGAACCTCGCCCTCGTTCGTTTCGGGATCGTAATAGGTCAGCTCTTTGAGGCGGTCGTGGAACTTGTTGTAGTTGTCGACGAAGGTCTTCACCGTGGCGACCAGGTCGGAGTCGGTCGTCTTGACTTCGACGGTCACGGGATAGCTCGAAGGTTGCTTGACCTCGAGACGCACCCCCGAGATCACGCCGTCGAAGCGGTTCGTGGAACTCGAGACGAGTGTTCCGCCGGGACGGCCGGGTTGTCCGAGCAACAGCAAGGCGTCGCGTCCTTCGACGGTTTCTTGCATGTCGAGGGCGAAGTTCGAGGTATCGATGACCAATTCGCCGCGTTTTCCGGCTTGGGTGCTGGTCAACGACAACCGGAAGGGACGGCTCGATCCGTCGACGAACGTCGAGGCGTACACGCCCGCATCCATCGCGTTGATGCGCACGCGCAGGGTTTCGAGCGTGTCTTCGTCGGTCAATTCGACCTTGAAGGTCGCCGAACCGTCGATGACTTGGGCCTCGTCGCCGGCGAAATCGCGGGTTTCGGCTTCGCGCGTGAGCAGCAAGTCGGCGGCGGTGGTCGAGTCGTTGTCGCGAATGGAAAGCAGGCCGCTTTTGCCGGCCAGGTCGCGGATCATGATCCCGTCGCCGGTCTCGTTCAGCGAGGCGTACACCTTGGCCGACGAACGATTGATCGCCTTGATCACATCGCCGATCGTCTGGATGTCGCCGCCGGAGAGATCGACGATGCCTTGTTTTCCGGCGCTGTCGGTGATCGTGAACTTGCCGCGGGCGACGCCCTGACCGCCGTTCCACTCGCTGAGCTTGGTGTTCTTTGAAACGATTTGAAGGTGCAAATCGCCGCTGTTGACGCTCGATTTTGCGTCGTCGAAGGCGACTTGGAGCTTTTCGGCGGTTTGCTTGTCGTCGGCCGAAGCGATCGTGAGGTTGCCCGAGCCGCCGGAGGTGTCGGCGATCAGCAGGCCGTTTTTCGCGTCGTTTACGCGGGCCTCGATGCCGATACCGGCGGCATTGATCGAACGCACGACGTCTTGCAGCGTTTCGGCGTTCGACAGATCGACAACAGCCGTGTTGCCGGCGCGATCGGTGAGCGAGAGCGAACCGAGGTCGGTGATGCCTTTGCCGCCGTCCAACCGCGAGAGGAGCGCCGACTCGAGGCCGCCGAAAAGACGTCCGCCTTCGATCACGCCGTCGACGGCGGCCTTGTCGAGCCCCAAATCGTGCAGTGCCGTCGAATCGTAGAGTGAATCGAGCTTGAACTCGCCGCTGCCGGTGGTCAAGTCGCGGACGATCAGACGCTTTCCGTCGGGCGCGATCTCGGCT
>CAYVVR010000099.1:0-10125 GCA_964454655.1 uncultured Planctomycetaceae bacterium
TCCGCTCGAAGGCAGCCAGGATGGCCGCCCGTTGCTCAGCCGTCAGCGTCGGCCACACGGCACGCAGTTCGGGGGGCATATCCGCGGGATCGTCCGAAGGTGCGCCGCTTTTTGCGCCAGCCACCCCGGATGCATCGCCGCAACTGTCGGTTTCCCTAGTTGTTGCGGTTTTCGGTTCAAATCCCGTCGGGGTCACTCGAATGAATACCCCATGCCGCGCCTCAGTGCGGTGTGGGGTTTTTGATTGCGCCGACGGGTGATTCGTGGCTTCGGTTTGCATCGTCGATGTCGAGGCGAATCGTGTAGCCGCACGGTGTATCGTCGCCGAAGCAAGCGGCTCGGTGCCGCCGTTCGGCGCGATCGCAAGCGGCGGCCGCGTGCTAGTCCGCCGTCTTTGCGTTTTTACGACGCTGCCTTTGTTCGCGCAATCGCTGCTGTTCGTCGGGAGGCAACACCGTAAATCGGACGCGGTACACGCCGCGACCGGCGGCCGCTTCGCCGGGATAGAGCCGCTCGATTTCGGCCCGCAGCTTGTCGACCGAGTCGAACCCGTCACGATGCGCGTCTTCGTCGGTAAGTTCGGCCGGGGAAACTTGATCGACGGCGTCGATCCGGATGTACCCGACGCCGGGTATGTAGCTTCGCTGGCCCGCCCGCATCCGACGGTGCTTCCATAACCGAATCGTCTGCGTCTTTTTGCCCTGGCGGATGAGTTCCAGAAACCGCTTCTTGAACAGCAACATCGCTCGCCCCGTCGGTTCGTAGTCTGCGTTGAAAAGGCGCTTTCCCGATCCATCCTCGCATGTCAAATCGCGAAAGAAACTTTATCGAATGTGCTGTCTGTACACAAAACGCCTAAGCCAAGTTGTGGTCGGTTTGTGCACGACAGGCAAACCTGCCTGGTTGTGCCGCATCAAATCGGCAGGCAATCTTTCCGGCGGCGTCTCCTTCGGATTTGTCGACTGTAGCAGCCCTCGAATCGTCGGTACTCGTTCTAGGGCCGGTTTTGCTGATAGTCTCGCGTCGCGGCGTCCGATCGGCAACCAATAGACGAGAAGTCTGCGCCTGGATCGGAGACACGCAACGCCGGAAGCGAACACGGACGATATCGATGCAAGACAAGCCGCATTCGACAAGTCGCAGCCAATGCCTTTTCGTGGCGAGTTGCCTGTTGGGCCTGTTGTTGGCAACCGGGTGCATGCGCGGCACACCGTCGCCCGAAGGGCACACCGCCGATCGGCAAGCCGTGCGTCCTCGGCCGACCACCGTGATGCCTTGCGTGTCGTGCCGGGCCGGTTCGGCGTCGGCACCGACCGCTGTGCCGGCCGTCGCCGCATCGTCGGCAGCAGTCGGATCACCGGGAACGATCCGACCGGTGTCGTGGCCGACTTCCGGTTTCGGCGCACAATCCAACGCCGAGCTAGCAGCCTACACCGATGCGGGTTCGGCGGTCATCGTATCGCGTGCGAAATATCCTTTCGAACCGCGCGACGAAGACCGGCGATTGCTCGACGATTTGCAAGCCGCGTTGCGATCGGTCGAACGCAAGGCGGCCGGGCCGCAGGCGTTGGAACAAGCGCCGATTCAACCACCGACGGCCGTGAAGCTCGTGCCGCCGCAATCGGCACTCCCGCAGGTTCCGAAAACACCCGAGGCGCAACACGACGTGTCGCCGAGCGAGCCGCCGGCGCTGTTGGCGGCGCCGACGGGTCGCCCCGTCCCGCGATCCGTGCAGCTCGAAGCGGCGGCGGTCGAAGCCGACCGTTTGAGCCGTCGCGGTTATGAGTTGGCCGGCCGCAAAGCGTTGTTTGCCGCCCGACTCCAATTCGTCGAGGCGCTGCATGTGCTGGCCGACGCCTTGGACCGCGAGGCGGGCACGCGAAAGCACGCGAAGTCGCTGGCGGCGGCGCTTACCGCGCTCGACGAAGCGGAAGATTTTCTGCCCGAGCCGGGACGCTTCACCGACGTTGAAGACCTCGAAATCGTCGTCGGCGCGCACCAAACGAGCGTACTCAAAGAGGCCTCGCTCGACGGCCTGACGCCGTTGGATGCGTTTCGGCAATATCTGACCTACGCCCAAGAACAGCTCGCCTTGGCGACGGCCGGCGAAGTTGCCGGCTCGATGGCACTCCGCGGATTGGGCAAAGTCTACGTCGCGTTGGCCGACGATCCGACGCGCATCACCCGCGCCCCCGAAGCGAAAGCGATGACCTTGTACCAGGCGGCCTTGATGGCCTGGCCCGAAAACTACATGGCCGCCAACGATCTGGGGGTGCTGCTCGCCCGGGGCGGCCGCTGGAACGAAGCGAAGGCCGTGCTGGAACGCAGCGTGGCGATTCGGCCCTCGACCGCGGCGTTGCGAAATTTGGCTTACGTGTACGGAAAGCTGGGCAGCGAGCGGCTGGCCTCGGCGGCGATTCGACAATGCGGTTTGTTGGAGCCGGTCGGCGCGCGATTGCACGCCTTGGCCGATGCGGTGATGTGGGTTCCGCCGGAACGCTTCTTGGGCGTTGCCGACCGCCCGCTATTGCCGCGGGCGAACGAGGCGTCGATGCACGCGGCGCCGTCTGCCTCGTTGCCGCTCTCGCAACCGGCGACAGCTTCCGCCGACCACACGGCCGAGGCAAGTTTCTGGCCGCAACTTTCGTTTACCGGCTTGTTCAAAGGCAAGTCTGAAAAGACGGCTCCGACGAAGAACCATCCCCGAAACGCTCGAAGCGACGCATCCGCGGGCCGTTCGCAGCCGACACTTGCTCCGACGCCGTCGGTTCCCGAAAAAGCACCGCTACCGGCGTGGCCGGCATCGGGGAAGGCATCCGCCGTATCGGCATCGATGGCCGGATGCCCAACGTGCGGTGGGGCGACGAATCCTGCTTCTCCCTGCACGCGGTGTGCCGTCGATTGCTCGGTGTGCGATTGGACGCGTCGCGGAGGCTGGGAACGGGCACGGGTGATTGCCTGGGAAAAGTACGCCCAAGGCGAATACGTCGGCGAAGCCCGCACGGCCCACGTCGACGAGTATCGATTGCGGGTGGACGACCAACTCGAACTGATCTACCGCCTGACGCGGGAAGAAACCGGGCGTCCCTACCGGTTGAACGTGGGCGACCGCATCCGCATCGAGTCGGTCGCCGATCCCGCTCTTACCCGCGAACTGATCATCCAGCCCGACGGCACGATCACGTTGCGCCTGCTCGGTCAAGTGAAAGTGACGGGCATGACCGTCGATCAATTGCGGAAGAAACTGGACCAGTTGTACACGAAGTACTACAAGGTTCCCGCCGTCACCGTGACGCCGTTGGTCGTCAACAGCAAGTTGGAAGATTTGCGTTCGGCGGTGGACCGGCGAAGCGGCGTAGGCGGGCAAAGCCAAGCGGTGACGATCACGCCCGAAGGCACGATTGCGCTACCCGCCATCGGCACCGTGTATGCCCAAGGATTGACGCTGCGCGAATTGCAAGACGAAATCAACGAGCGTTACCGGCAAGAGATCGACGGCGTGGAAGTGATTCCCGTATTGGTGCAGCGGGCGCCGCGATACATTTACGTGTTGGGTGAAGTGGGCGCCCCCGGCCGCTACGAGCTGACGGGGCCGACGACCGTCTTGCAAGCCTTGGCGATGGCCGGAAGCTGGAACAATGGGGCCCACCTGCATCAGATTGTCGTCTTTCGACGCGGCCCCGATTGGCGGTTGATGGCGACGATGCTCGATCTCCATGCCGTGCTGCACGGCAAGAAGGCGTGCCCGGCCGACGAAATCTGGTTGGCCGATTCCGACGTGATCATCGTGCCGAAGAGCCCGATCTTGGTCGCCGACGATTTCATCGAGTTGGTCTTCACACGCGGAATCTACGGCGTCTTCCCGCTGACGGCGAATATCAACTTCGCCAAGCTCAGCAGCATCTGACATCGACCGGTTGCAATCGGTCTTTCGACAAAACGCGCAAAAAAAACCGCCCGGCGGAAAACCGTTTTCCGTCGGGCGCTGCGGTCATCGGCTCACCTGCCGACCGCTCGCGACGAACGCGTCGCTACGGTTGGGGTGGTGAAGCCGACTCCTGCGCCGGGGCCCCCGCAGCAGCAGCCTCGGCGCCTTGAACGTTTTCGGCGGGTTGGTCAGGCTGGGCTGACGCCGGTGGTTGATCTTGGGGTGCTTCGGCGCTGGTCTCCTGAGCGGCTTGGGCCTCGGCTTTTGCTTTTTCCAGCTCGGCCTTGGCCTTTTCGGCCGCTTGCTGCGCCTGTTCGGCCTGGGCCTTCAGTTGTTCGAGCTGAGCCTTGGCCTTGGCGACCTGGTCGGCCTGCTTAGCGAGATCGTCCGCCTTCTTGGCCAACTCGGCCTTTTCGGCCTCGAGCGCCTTGCGTTGCGCTTCGAGATCGGCCTTGGCCTTGGCGACTTCCTCCATCGCCTTGGCGGCTTCGGCCTGCTGCGCCTTGGCCTGGGCCATGAGCTTTTCAGCCTGGGCGGTCGCTTCGGCAGCGGCGGCGAGATCCTTCTTCGCCTTGGCCTGGGCGGCTTCGGCTTCGGCCTTGGCCTTTTCGGCGGCCTTCGTTTCGGCCTGAACCTGCTTAAGGGCCTTGGCGACATCGGCCTTCAATTCGGCCAACGTCTTTTCAACGGCCGCCTTGAGCTCGGCGACCTCTTGCTTGGCCGCTTCGGCGCGGGCGGCAGCCTCTTCGGCCTCTTTCTTGGCCTGGGCGGCTTTCGCCTGCTCCATTTGGGCCACGGCGATGATGTTCCGCGCACAACGCCGTCGGGCGATGATACCGTTGCGCCCGAACAGCAGTCCCGCGTGCGCGGTGTCGGCCGCAAGCATGAACGCCACGGCCGCGCCGAGCAGTAACAATCCTGCTCTACGCATCGTCGGTCCTCCTTTGTAGAAAAAGGAACCATCTATTCGAACGGCGGCCGCGAGTCCGAACGCCACGCGTGGAGCGTCACTCGCGTTCCCAACCGCCGATCGTTTCTGCGGTAGGCATCGGGTAGGAAGGCGGGGGCCACTCTTTCAAGCGGCACGTTCCCACCCGGAGTGAATTCCCCTCGTTTGGGGCGACTTCCATCTTAATTGCCGGGTGGGCGGGCGAAAAGCGCAGAACCTTTCGGTTGGGCAAAGTTTTAGGGCGATTCGTCCGGTGCGGCGGCCTCAGCGAATACGCTGCAAGAACAAGACGGCCGCGTCGCCGCGCGGGGGGGTAAGCGTTTGCGGCGTTCCGTCGGAAGTCACGGTGATCGCCGTCTCGTGTTCGCCCCACACGTCGTGCCACAGTCCCCGGTAGCGGCCGGGCTCCAACGTCAACGTGAAGGGCTTTCCACGGTCGGGCTGGAAGACGAGCACGCTTTCGCCCGGTACGGTCAGACAAAAGCCGGTGCCGGCGCGTTTCGTATCGACCACCGCCTGAGCGAGATCGAGTCGTTCGCTTGCCCGCCGGGCGGCCCCCATCGCACGCCGAACGTCGTCCCACTCGGGATTCGGCCGGTCGGGCGAGCCGAGTCGAAAATCCATGTAGCCGTCCATCAGGATGAACGAACAACCGCGCGTCAAACAGCGCCACGGCCAAGTGGGGTCATGATTCCACGGGGCGATGTGATCGGTGTCGACGACGATTCGTTTTCCGCCGGACGGTCGCGGAGGATCGGTAAGCCACTGCTTGCCCGTCGGCGCGATCCAGTCGGCCGAGGTGGTCAGCAACTCGTTCGTCCCCAACGGCGCGCCGGTGATGCCGATCGGGTGCTGCAACGGTCGATTTTTTTCGATCTGGCGAATGAATTGGGCCATGTGATCTTGCCACGCGAGTGAGCCGCGATGCCCTTCGTTGCATATTTCCCACAACACGTTGTCCAGATCGCCCAACGTATCGACGACCTTGGCCACGAATCGTTCTTGGAGACGCGTAAATCGCGGATCGGCGAGCGTGTGCACTTCGATGCCTTCGCCGTCGTGATTCAAATCGCCGTCGATGCCGTTGACGTTGTTTCTCACATTGAAGGGATGCCCTTCCCACGGATTGCCTTTGTGCGGATCGACGCCGTCGGTTCCCTTTTGTTCGACGCTGAACCCCTGAAAGAGCATGACGGCCACGTAGATGCGATGCGCTCGGGCGGTTTCGACTCGCGCACGCAAGCGACGGAAGAACGTTTCGTCGAACTGTTCGAGGTCGAACTTGGGAAGGCCGTCCGCCGCCGTGCCCGGGCCGGTGCGGCGATACGGCAACGGTTCGTAACGGACGGGAACGTCGGCCGGCACGAACTGCATCCGCAGGGCGTGTTCCCACATCCACATTCGCATGAAGTTGTGACCGAAGCGATCGAGAAAAGCCAAGTAGGCATCGTAATCGAAGTCGGGCGTTTCGCCGCGGACGCCGCGTTCCTGAAAGTTCGCCCACGTGTGCGAACCGGTCAGAAATATCCCCCTGCCGTCGGCATCGACGAAAAAGAGGCTGCCCGGTGCGACGTGCAGCGGTCCTGCGATCGGCGGCTTCGACGCGGCCCTTTCCGGCGTGTCTGCGAAGGCGCACCACGTACTTGCTCCCAACAGCATGCAAGTGATCGCCGGGGCAAACGCGAAAAGCCGACATCGTTTTGCGGAACGCGTTTTCACGGCATGGTTTCTCCGAAGTGCGGGGATGCAACCGTCGATTGCGTTCGATCGAGCCGGGAATCACAATAGCCGGGTGTTCGGCGGACCGTCGATGCATTCGGGGGTGTTGGTCGCCCTGCCGCAACACCCCTGTTGCTCGATTCATCGTAGCCGCCTCACCCTTTGCGTAGCTGCGCACCATCGTAATTCACCGGGAGAAGAAATCCATGAAACGCACGCTCCTTGCCGTGTCGATCGTCTTGCTGACGGCGGCGAATCCGGCGGCGCAGGTGGCCTCGGCCGTAGACGCGAAGGTGGCGTTCGATCGCCCCATCCGTGTGTGGGACGGTTTCGGCGTGAATTACGTCGAAGCGGCGCAGACTCGCGACTACGCCAAACGTCCGCAAGAATACGGCGGTTTCAGCTTGCTCTCGGAACGTCAACGGCAAGAGATCGTCGAGCTGATCTTCGGCGACGACGGTTTGAAGCCGGGCGTGGTGAAGATGTTTCTCGATCCGTTCCACGAGGGCATGACCGAGGCCGACAACGACAACGACGATCCGTACAAGATCGACGAAAGTCGTTTCGATCACGAGACGACGACCCGCTGGATGCGATACTTCGTCCGCGAAGGGCTGAAACGCACCCGCGCCCGAGGCGACGACTTGACCATCATCACGACGCTTTACGGTCCGCCGGGCTGGATGACGAAGCAAAAATTCGTCCGCGGCCGCGACCTCGACCCGGCGATGAAAGAAGAGCTGGCCGAATACCTGGCAGCTTGGGTGTTGTTCTTGCGTGAAAAGGAAGGGTTTCCCGTCAAGTACGTGTCGTTGCACAACGAAGGCGAAAGCAAAAGCCGCTGGCCGGCCGACGGCAGCACCGCCGGGGATGAACACCACGACTACAACATGTACTGGCCGCCGGAACAGGTCGCCGAGATGATTCCGATCGTCCGCCGCACGCTCGACGCGTTCGGCCTAAACGACGTGGGCGTGACGCCCGGCGAAACGACCATCTGGCCGCGCTTTGCCGAATGGGGATACGCCGAAGCGATTGCCGAGAACGCGTCGGCGCTCGAGTCGCTGGGGTTGATCACCAGCCACGGGTTCGCCCGCTGGAAAGACGGCAAATGGACGAATCACACGTCGGCCGGCATCGACCTGTTGCGGGCGAAGCGGCCCGAGCTGCACGCCTGGACGACCTCGATGACCTGGGGGCAGATGAACGTCCGGTTCGTCGAAGACCTTGCGCGGCAAATCTACGTCTGCAAGGTCAACTGCGTGATTCCCTGGGCCGCCATCCAGACGGCCGACTGGTACGGCGGCGATCCGAACCCGGGCACGGCGATCCGCGTGACCGGCACGGGCGAATACGTCGTCGAGCCGGGGTACTATTGGTACAAGCAAGCGTGCCGTGCGGGACAGCCGGGTATGGCCGTCGCCGAAGTCGAATCCTCCGACCCGCAAATCGTTCTCATGGCCTTTGCACGCAACGGCACGCACCATCCCGACGCTTTCGTCGTCATCAACACCGGCTACAAACCCGAAACGGTCAACCTGACGATCACCGGAACGACCGCCGAACGGTTCGCCGTCTACCGAACCAGCGACGACGAACACTACCGGGCGCTGGACGACGCCGCCGTCGAAGGCGGCAAACTCACCTACCGAGCACCGCCGCGATCGGCAACGACGTTTTTTGCACGATAACCGGCAGGAAGGGAACCGATTAGGCAGGGGGTGTGCATCCCCCACGATTCGGCCGGGTGCGCTCGCCTCGTTTACCGCCATTCACAGAAAGTGGGGAGAACGCCGCCGGTATGCGCCGTCGGCAGGGTTTCGGTTTTGGGGGGTTTCGTTAGCGGTGCAACGACCGCATGAGGGTTTCGTCCAACCAAGGCTGTCGTCGGAGAACTCAAAATGAGCATGCGCAGTATGATTCGGTCGGTGATCGTGGTGACGGCGGTCGCCGCGTTTTTCTGCGGTAAGACGGCGCGGGCGGCGTCGCCCGAACATCCGAACGTTTTGTTCATCGCCGTCGACGACCTGAACGACTGGACCGGGTTTCTCGGCGGCCATCCGCAAACGCAAACGCCGAACCTCGATGCGTTGGCGCGGCGGGGCATGTTTTTCACCCGCGCGTATTGCGCCGCACCGTCGTGCAATCCGTCGCGAGCCGCCTTGATGTGCGGCGTGCGGCCGTCGACCTCGGGCGTGTACTACAACTCGAACCCGTGGCGTCCGCAAATGCCCGACACGATCACGCTCGCCCAACAGTTCATGGCGAACGGCTACAAGGTGTACGGCGGCGGGAAGATCTTCCACAATTCGTACAACGATCTCGACTCGTGGGAAGTCTACTGGTCGCGGCCGGGCGATCCCGAACCGCCCAAACGCCCGATGAACGGCATCCCGAACACCGCGCATTTCGACTGGGGGCCGCTGCCGCAAGACGATCCCGAAATGGGCGACAAGAAACTCGTCGATTGGGCGATCGAGTTCTTGAACCAAAAGCACGATCGGCCGTTCTTCTTGGGCGTGGGCTTCATCAAGCCGCACCTGCCGTGGTTCGTCCCCGAGAAGTACTTCAAGAAATTCCCCACCGACAAGATTATCTTGCCTACGGTAAAAGAAGATGACCTAAACGACGTGCCCGAGGCGGGCGTTAAAATGGCCCGGCCGCAGGGCGATCATGCCAAGGTGCTGGCGACCCACAACTGGGAAAAGGGCGTTCAAGGTTACCTCGCCACGATCAACTTCGTCGACGGACAAATCGGACGTTTGATCGACGCCTTCGACAAGTCGCCCAACGCCGAGAACACGATCGTCGTCTTGTGGGGTGATCACGGCTGGCACTTGGGCGAAAAGCAACACTGGCGCAAGTTCACGTTGTGGGAAGAAGCCGATCGCGTGCCGTTGATCTTCATCGTTCCCGGCGTAACCAAGCCCGGCAGCGTGTGCGAGCGGACGGTCAGCTTGCTGGATTTGTATCCGACGCTGTGCGACTTGTGTAACATCCCGATTCCCGAACATGTCGAGGGCGACAGCATCAAGAAGCTGCTCGCCGATCCGACGGCCGAGTGGAACCGGCCGGTCGTCACGACCTACGGCTTCGGGAACCACGCCGTCCGCAGCGAACGCTGGCGATACATCCGCTACGCCGACGGCTCCGAAGAACTATACGACCACGACAACGATCCGCTCGAATGGACGAATCTGGCCGGTGATCCCAAGTACGCAAGCGTCAAACAAGAACTTGCGAAATGGTTGCCGAAAGTGAATACTCCGGAAGGCCCGCGGCGGGACTCCGGCTCGAAGAATAAGGCAAATAGAAGGCGGAAGGCCGCCGGCAAGACGGGCGTCGAACGTCTGTTCGAAGACGACTACGGCGAGTTCGATTTCTGAGCGTCGATACGGCCGGCCGCTCGACCGGCAGACCGAGGTTCGTCGTTGAGCGACGGTTCGACGTTGGTGGTTCGGTGACGTGTCGGCCGCCGAAAATCGCGAACGACAATGTATGTTCGACGCGGTACCGCCGATCGGGCGAT
>CAYVVR010000100.1:0-4775 GCA_964454655.1 uncultured Planctomycetaceae bacterium
CTTCCCTCGGTACCGGCAAACCGCTAGGCTCAACGAATGGAATCGTCGCGACCGGCCGGGTGATGTTCCCTCTACGAGGAATCCCGATGACGCCCCGCAATCCCTACGCCCTTCCATGGCTTCGCCGCATGCGCAGACCGCCCGCGGAAGGTCTGCGCGGTCGCGCGGCCGCCCGGGGGCGATTTCACCCGTTGTATTTTGCGACGGAACACGCGGCCGAGGCGGCCGGCTCGCTTTCGGCCTTTCCGGTGAGCGATTCACCGGAGAACGCGGCGGTTCGAGATCCCCTGTTGGCGAGAGTCGAGGCGGCCTTATTCCTCGCCAAGGCCCCACTGTCGGGTGGAAAGCTGTCGCAGTTGGCCGACTTGCCGCCGCGTACCCGGACGGATGTGCTCGTTCGGCGGTTGAACGCGTTGTACGATCGCCGGGGATGTGCTTTTCGGGTGGTGTCGGTCGCCAAGGGCTACCAATTGAGGACGCGACCGGAATTTGCTCCGTGGTTGCGGCGGTTGCGTCGTTTGCCGCTAGAAGTGCGCCTTTCGCCGCCAGCGTTGGAAACCCTCGCCGTAGTCGCCTATCGGCAGCCCATTTTGAGGACGGAAATCGAGGCCATCCGCGGGGTTCAATGTGGTGAAATTTTGCGGCAGTTGATCGAGCGAGGACTGGTCAAGGTCGTCGGCCGGAGCGAGGAATTGGGACGGCCCTACCTGTACGGTACGACGGCGTATTTTTTGGAAGTTTTTGGATTGCGGGATCTGGACGAACTTCCGTTTCCCGAGTACCGTAAGCCGATCGAAGAAAGCACGTCGAAAACCGGTTCTCCCGACAACGCAGACGAGGAATCCGGGCTCGACGAAGTGCCGGTGAAGGAAAGCGAATAAGCTTCCCTCTCGGCTTGGGAAGGCGTACGATGGGCATGGTGCTCCGGTGGGCGAATCGTGAGCCTCGACCGGCAGCCGTCCATCCGCAAATTTGCGTGGATTCGGCGCAGGAACTGCCGATAATCGGATACACGTGTCGGTTCCGGGAAGGGCGACGGTCCCTGCTCCTCGGACGATAAACCGTTGTTTGCCACCTAAATTCCTTCCTTTTGGAAACAAGGGGACTGAGCCGTGAAGATTGCAGGCACTTTGGAACTCGTCGGCAATCGGTCGTGGGGTGTGGGAGAACGGACGTGGTGGGCGCAGGATGAGCTTGATTTACTGCCCCTGGCCTACGGCTTGGATGACGACGAAGACGAGTGGGAAGACGAAGAGGATTGGGACGACGAAGACGACTGGGAGGACGACTGGGACGACGACGAAGAAGAGTGGGAAGAAGACGAGGAGTGGGAAGAAGTTGAGGACGATGACCTCGAGGAAGACGACCTCGAGGATGAAGACTTCGACGAAGAAGACGAGGAGTGGGAAGAAGACGACGAAGAGTGGGATGACGAGGACTGGGACGAGGAAGACGAATTCGAAGAGTGACGTCGTCCTGCGCGCGTCGGCGTGTTGAACGTCTTCCCGACGGTGTCCCCACGACAAGTTACTCGCGGCATACAGCAAGGCCGCCTGGAACGTCCCGGCGGCCTGTTCCTATGCGCGCAGCCTCGACCGATCGGTTGTCGGCCGAAAGCCGGGCGACGATCATTCGTTCGGATCGTTCAGCCGAAAGAGCTTTTTGACCGCTTCCAACAGGGTTCCGGCGCTCGGCTCGCGTAGCGACTCCAGCGGCGGATGCAGCAACTTGTTGACCAGCCGATCGAAGGCGATGCGGATTTCGCGTTTTGCCTTGTCGTCGATATCGGGCAGCTTGTTGAACAGCCGTGCCAGTTCGGCTTCTTTGACCTCGTGCCAATCTTCCCGAAGACGCCGAATCAGCGGACCGCTGATTCGTTGCTGGAGCGTCGTCAGAAAGGCCTTCGTCTCTTGATCGACGATTTTTTCGGCGACCGGTATTTCGCGGTCGCGCTCTTGGCGATTGCGGGCACAAGCTTCTTCCAGGTCGTCGATACAGTACAAGTAGACGCCGGGCAGATCGCCTATCGACCGCTCGAAATCCATCGGAACGGCCAAATCGAGAATGAACAGCGGCCGTTCGTAGCGGGGAGAGACGGTCTTTCGGAAGTCTTCGAAGCGGACGATCGGTTCGCCGGCACCGGTCGTGCTCACGACGATGTCGGCGGCATCGAGCGCCGCGAACAGATGTTCCCAAGGATGCGCGGTGCCTTTCCACTTGGCGGCCAGTTCCTTGGCCTTGTCGGGGCTGCGGTTGACGACGGAGACCATCACGGCCCCTTCCTCGCGAAGGTATCGAAGCGTTTCGTCGGCCATTTCGCCCGCCCCGACGACCAGCACCATCTTGTCGTCGAATCGCTCGAAGATGCGTCGTCCGAAATCGCCCACGGCCACGCTGGGAATACTTACCCGCCGTTGCTGTAGGGCCGTTTCCGAAGCGACGCGGCGCGCGGTTTTCAAGGCCGACTGGAACCACGCGTGCGTGATCGGACCGGTCGTTTCGGTCTCGACGGCGATACGATACGCCTCTTTGACTTGCGCGAGAATTTGGGCTTCGCCGACGACCATGCTGTCGAGGCTGGCCGCGACGCGGAAGAGGTGGCGCACGGCCTCGGCGTGTCGGTAGTGGTAAAACGCCTCGGTCGGAATGTCGTCGGAGGCGGGACGATGGGTGGCGAGGAAGCGGACGACGTCGTCGAACGAGGGCAAGTGTTCTTCGGCGGCCGTATAAATTTCGACGCGATTGCACGTCGAGACGATGACGACCTCGCTGCCCGGAAACTGATCGACGAAATTTTCGAGTACGCGCGGAATCTCGTTGCCGGCCAACGCCAACCGTTGGCGTACTTCGACGGAAGCCGTTCGGTGATTGCAGCCGATGACTTGCAACTTCATCACGCATCACCTCGCCGGCTGAGGTGATCGAAAGCCGAATCGCACGGCAAGCCGGCCAGCGAGGGCGAAGTCGGCACGGGTGCCGAGCGCACGTCGTCCACCGGCGGCGGAGCCGAGTCGTTGCGACGTCCGCCGTGTTGGGTCACGCGGGAAAGCACCGTTCCCAACGCCAGCACGAGAAACACGAAACTGACCAGCGTCAAATAGGCGACCTTGCGACCTTCGCGGGCCGGGCGATAGAAGGTCCCCAAGCCGACCATCAACACGAGCCAGCCGAACATTCCGGCGGTCGCCAAGACGACCGGATCGTACCAGGGCAGCCTCGCCGCACCGGCTTCGACCGAAATCATGTTCAAGACAACCCCGGAAAAAATGCCGACCGCCAACGCCGCGATGGCGACGCCGATGGCACGCATGTTCGTCCGGCGCAGCCATTCGAGGCTCGGAAGCGGCAACCGTCCGAATCGTTTGTGTTTCAAGCGGAAGCTTTGTCCCAGGTACATCACCCCCGCCGAGAAAGCCACCAATACCGACAAGCTGGCGACCAACAGCGAGATGCCGTGAACGGCACCGAGCACTTGGGAGGCCGGTCCGCGAGCGAACGGCTGCCTGTCGGCCAGAAAGTAACCGACCGCCAGCAAGGCCAAGACCAACGGCAGAATACACACGGCAAACGCCCGCCGCGTGTCGAATCGGCTCCACAACAGGTAAATCAAGACGAGTCCCCAGGCGGCGCCGAAGTACCAGTCTTGCTTGATTCCGAATAGGGAGAGTCCGGGCGACGTTTGGTACACGACGACAAGGCGATACACCAGGTAGATCGTATGGACGAGCCAACCGGCGGCGACGCAACCGAGACTGAACGGCTGGCGAAACGACCAGTTCCGCCGCAGTCCGGCAAGTTCGATGAACAGCGCCGCGGCGTAGGCGATCGCCAGACAGAGAATGATCGCCGTGGTCATGATCGAGTCTCCCCTTCCGATGGCTTCCGAGCGAGCGGCCGGACGGCCGGCCGCCGGGAGAGAGAACGCGACGGCCTTGCGTCAGTCGTCGTGGTCGTCGGTTTCCAAAAGTCCGTATTCTTTGATCTTCTTGTGTAACGTATTGCGGTTGATTCCCAGCTTTGCCGCGGCCTTGATTTGGACGTTGTCGCACGCGGCGAGGACCTGCGCCAAAAGCTCGCGCTCGACGCGACTGACGATCTTCGCGTGCAGGGCGTCTTCGTTCGGTCCGGCGGTTGCCAGCCCGACGCGAACCAGTTCGGCGACGAGCGAGTCGAGGTCGGTCGTGCGACGTTTGCCGATCCGCGGTGCTTGTCGGCCGAAGACGACGTCGGGCAGCAGATCGCAGGTGATTTCGTCGCCGGGGGCCAACACCACCGCCCGCTCGATGTAGTTTTGGAGTTCGCGAACGTTGCCCGGCCAGTCGTAATCTTGCAATGCCTGCATGGCCTTGCGATCGACATGCGGCACGTGACGCTTGTTTCGCTCATTGTAGATGCGAAGGAAATGGCCGACCAGCTCGGGAATGTCTTCCCGCCGTTCCCGAAGCGGCGGCAGGTAGATCGTTACGACGTTCAGCCGGTAATAAAGGTCTTCCCGAAAACGTTCTTCTTCGACTTCTTGGGCCAGGTCGCGGTTGCTGGCGGCTATCACACGCACGTCGACGCGAATCGTTTTCGTGTCGCCGACGCGTTCGAACTCGTGTTCCTGCAACACCCGCAGCAATTTGACTTGCAACGTGGGGGTCGTCGAATTGATTTCGTCGAGGAAGATCGTTCCCGTGTGGGCGGCTTCGAAGCGGCCGGTTCGGTTGTCGACCGCGCCGGTGAACGCGCCCCGCACATGGCCGAACAGCTCGCTTTCCAGCAGGTTTTCGACC
>CAYVVR010000100.1:4785-10090 GCA_964454655.1 uncultured Planctomycetaceae bacterium
ACCAAAGCGCCGCAATTCACTCGCACGAACGGGCCGCTGCCGCGATGCGAAAGGCGGTGGATCGCCTTGGCGATCAGTTCTTTTCCGGTGCCGGTTTCGCCCAGCAACAGAACGGAAGCATCGGAACGCGCGACGCGACGCGTGAGTCGGTACACTTCGCGCATCGCCCGCGACGAACCGATCAACTCGGGGATCGGAGGGCTCGCCGCTCCGTCGTCGGTACGCATGGCCGGGCCTCGTCCGTTTCCGTTCCTGTTCTTGCCGTGCTTCCAAGGGTGGGGAAGTTCGCGGTCGAACGTCGAAGCGGAGATCGACATCCGAACCGGTCGGGTGGGAATATCACGTTTCCGGTTGACGTGATTCGGTCTGCATTTGCCGGATCATCATCGGCGATTCGATGATGTCGAGGATCAGCCCGAACACTTTTTGCGTGCCGGGATCCATCGTTTCGCTGGCGTTGTAGCGATCGTATTGAAGCAAAATTTCGTCGGTGGTGAGCATCACACCGTGCTTTTCGACGTTTCGGCGGAACGCATCGACGGCCGCGACTCGCAACGGTAGCGGAAGGGTGATCCGCCCGGCGAAATCGACCAACGCCTTTTGGGCTCGATGCGTGCCGACCAAGGCCAGAATCGCCGTGCCGCGCTCCTGAAGTTCGGCGACGGTGAGGGCATGCAGGCCGACCTTTTCGACGTCCAGCGACGGATAGGCCGGGCTCGGCCGTTCGTACAACGTATGAATCCAGTCCAACGCCGCTTGTGCCTGGCGGATCCGTACGTCGCGCGGGAGGTAGTCTCGATCGGGCAAGGCCAGCAGCCGCGAGGTTTGCTCGCGGACGGTCTCTTGATCGTGCGGCCGCGCAAACGCCAGCACCCAGCGATCGCGTTCGGCGAGCTTGCGAGCGCGGTCGAGTTGATCGGCGGTTGCGAAAATTCCCACGGGAATCCTCGCCGTCCCCTGAATTTGACGCAACGGATCGAGCATCAACGAAAGCGAAGGCCCTTGGATCGACGCCGAAAGGAAAATCAACTCGAAATCGGGCGACGACGAGACCATCCGCAACACGTCGCGTCCTGCGGCGACCGTGGAGACGTCGAATCCCTCTTGCTCCAAATGCCCGGCGATCCGCATCGAGTCGATCACGGAAGGACCGGCGACGATCGCGCGTCGTTTGCCGGTCGTCGAGGCGAAGTACACGAGGCTGTCGGCTACGTATCCGGCACCGGGGAACGGGCTTCCCGCGTTGAGCTTCAATGCGGCCTGCATCGCGGCGAACCGCACGCGACGGTCGCCGAATCGCATCGCATCGACCAACGGCGAGACGCTTTCTTTCCGCTCGTACAGGACCGACGTGTCGCCGCGCTGTTCCAGCACGCGAACCAGCCCCATCGACGCGGCGACCAGTTCGTCGTCGAGGCTCTTGGCCAGTACCAGCGACAATTCGCCCGGCGTGAAATCTTCGACCAATGCGGCAAGTTGCGGATCCCATTCCCACATGAGGCGATCGACGCCGAAGCGAAATGCTTCGTCTTCCAGTGTCGCCTGGGCGTACAGGCATCGCAGGGCCGGATCGTCCTTGCGGGCGCGAAGCGCGGCTGCGGCAAAGCGGGCGGCCTTGCGGCGTCGCGCCTCGTCGCGATGAATCTTCAAGATGTCGAGTTTCTTCGCTTCGTGATTCCAGAGAGCGTAATCGATTTCGGTCGGATCGTCGGGACCGTAACCGACGGGCGGCTGCAACGCGGCCGTTGCCTTGGCGGCCAGCAGGCGTATCGATTCGTTCGGCGACGGCAAACGGCCCATCAGCTTCAGCACGGCCGCTTCGGCCAACTCGCGAATTTCTTGCGGCGTGTCGGGATCCATGCGGACGGCCAGCAGGTCGTACACGGCTTCGCGTTCACCCAGCGCCGCCAGCGCGAGGATTGCGTGTCGCCGAATTTCAGGATCGCCGGCGTCCAACAAGGCGCCCAACGGGCCGGCAGATTCGGCACCCAAAGCGGCGAGGGCCTGGCGGATTCTTGCTGCGTGCGCGGCCTGGGCCGGATCGACGAGCTGTTCCACCAACGGGCCGACGGCCGCCTGTCCGGCTTGACGCAAGCCGTCGACGGCGAACCAAAGGGCGTCGCCTTCGGCGGTCTTCAATTCTTCGATCAGTCGGGCGATGCGCTGCGGATCGCGATTGCGGCGTTCGACCGCGGCGAAAACGGCCAAGCTCAACTCACGTCCCGAGGGCGCCAACTCGCGGTTGGCCGCCAACGCGTAGAGCTTCGCTGCGCCGATTTGCTCGGCCAGCGAGACCAAGGTCGCATCGTCGAGATTCGCGGCAAGCAGGTCGTCGATGAACGTCTTCGCTTTGTCGACGGCACCCAAATCGACCAGCACGACGGCCGCGCGAAGCTTTTCCAACGGCGTGCTGGGATTGGTCGCCAGCAGGGCGGCCACGGCCGGATCTTCCGGCTCGGGCGGAGCGGGAAGCTCGACGTCTTTCGGGGCTTCGGCCGTCGGCGCGGAAGGGGCGGTTTGCGGAACACCGAAAGGATTGTCTTGGGCGTTCCCCGTTCGAGAAACGGCCGCAACGACCGACACGACGACCAAGATGTGTATCGCTCGACGCATGATATCGTTCTCGTTCGATCCGGTTGCTCGTTTCCGAGGGGCTTTCGTCGGTCGCCGCAACCGCGGCGACTTCCCGTGTGTTCGGTCGTGTGTCTTCGGCGAAAAACCGGGGGCTACCGTCGCTCGGCCCGCTGCGCATTCGCCGACGCCCGGAAACACACTACAAATCTAGGACGCTGCTTTGTCGACTTCCCGGCTCCTCATTGACATGCCCGACGGTAGGGCGAAACCGTAAGCTTGCATGAGGCGGAATGTGCCGGTTTTGTCGATTCGATAAGCCGAATCGACCAGTCCCGTCGGGCCGGCGGCCGTAACGAGCAACAGCGGTGTTCCGCACCGCCGCTGCGACTCAGTCGTCCTCCGAGACGAGATTCAACCTTTCCTTCCAGCGACGGATTTGGTGTCGAACCTGGTCGGGGGCCGTCGAACCGTAGCTTTGCATCGCTTTCACGGTGTTTTCGACTCCCAGCACGTCGTAGACGCTTTCGTCCAGGCTCGGTTCCGCTTCCCGCAGTTCTTCGAGCGACAGTTCGCGCAGGGGACAGCCTTTGTCCATAGCCTTGCGGACGAGTTTTCCCACCAACCCATGCGCTGTTCGCTGCGGGATGCCGCGCCGGATGAGGTATTCCATGAGCGTCGTCGCGTCGAGATAGCCATGTTCGAGCCGCGAGGCGATCGCTTCGCGATTCAATTCGGCCCCGGCCACCAGCGGTGCCGCCAGTTCCAGGCAAATCTCGACGGTATCGAAGGCATCGAACAACGACGGTTTGTCTTCTTGCAAGTCGCGGTTGTAGGCGGTCGGCAACCCTTTGACCAACACGATCAACTGCTGGAGGTCGCCGACGACGCGTCCGGTCTTCCCTCGAATCAACTCGAGCACGTCGGGGTTGACCTTTTGGGGCATGATCGACGAGCCCGTGCAGAACGACTGCGGCAGCTTCAAGAAACCGTATTCGACCGTCGACCACAAAATCCACTCTTCGGCCAACGTGCTCAAATGCAGGGCCGTTTGGGTCAAGTCGAACACGAATTCGAGGATGTAATCGCGATCGCTTACCGAGTCGAGACTGTTGTCGCTGGGGCGTTCGAACCCGAGGGCCGCCGCCGTCGCTTGGCGATCGATGGGCAAGGTCGTTCCGGCCAAAGCGGCCGATCCCAACGGGCAGATGTTCACCCGCTTGCGGCAGTCGGCCAATCGCTCGCGATCACGCTGAAACTTCTCGCAATACGCCAACCAATAGTGCGGTGCGAGCACCGGCTGCGCCCGCTGCAAGTGCGTGTAGCCCGGCAAAATCACGTCGAAATCGCGATCGCAACGCGAAACGAACGCCTTTTGCAATTCGAGTAGCAAGCCGTCGATTCGGTCGATCGCGTCGCGAATCCAAAGCCGGGTGTCGGTGGCGATCTGGTCGTTTCGGCTGCGGGCGGTGTGGAGCTTACGTCCCGTGTCGCCGATCTTCTCGATCAACGCCCGCTCGATGTGCATGTGGATGTCTTCCAGCTCGATCCGATACGCGAATCGACCCGACTCGATTTCGTCGCGGATCTCGCGCAGGCCCTGCTTAATTTCGCGGCATTCTTGCTCGGTCAGCAGGCCCACGCGGGCGAGCATTTCGGCGTGGGCGATCGAACCGGTGATGTCGTGGGCGTACAGTCGGCGATCGAAGCTGATGCTTTCGCTGAACCGCTCGACACGGCGATCCGTTGCCTCTTGAAACACGCCAGACCAAGGTTTGTCCGCCACCGCCGATCCTTTCCGTGGGCAGAGTCCGGAATCTTCCCAATTTGCGCCAACTTCCCTACTCTAAATGCGTTACGACGACGTGTCAACGTGCCGCCGAAGCGCGCAGCCGTTCGGCACAACGCGCAGCGCGACCGCGTCATCGATGCGTCGGGGGTGTAAAGATGGGATGTTTGCGCAGAAGAGGATAAACGCAGGCGCGGGTGCGGTGCGCCTTCGGGCTTCAGTATTCTTTGCGCGAACCGAAACCGCGCATGCACACCCCGCCGATCAAGATGGTGATCACGAACAGGATCATCCACTCCCGCATGTTGAAGTGGCAGAGCTTGTTCAAACCGCGATCGGCCCAATAGAGGGCGATTTGCAGGAGCGTTTTGTTGCCGTACTTGTACAGGTAGGCCAAAAGCATGGGTGTCGTCCGAAGCTACGCGACAAGTGACGAATCGGTCGTCCGCTCGGGCAGAGTTGTGCGAACCGAACTCGAGTTCCGCCCATCATAAGTGTAGGTTATTTTGGCGCGATCGGCGGACGTGTACCGATGGAAATCGATTGCGTCATCGGGCAAGATCAAACCCTCAATGGGTTGAGAAATGGGCCAGGGGGCCCCTTGTCGAAGACGGCGGCCGACCGGCAAAATAGGGATCGTCGTCGAGAGCGGAATGGGCGGCTTAACCCGACCGCAATCGGCGGTAAGCGGCGGGCGATTTTCGCCGGATCCCCCTTGCAAGCCGTCTTCGGCGATCTATATAATCAAAAATCTCCCGCGTGAGGGATTGCGGTCTCTCATGCGTCGGTCGTTTCGACCGGTCGGGGGTGTAGCTCAATTGGTTAGAGTACTGGACTGTCGATCCAGTGGTTGCGGGTTCGAGTCCCGTCACCCTCGCTTTGGGGGGTCCTTGCACTCGCAAGGGCCTTTTTTATTGCGCCTTCGGTGTCCTTTTGTGCCCCTGT
>CAYVVR010000101.1:0-10088 GCA_964454655.1 uncultured Planctomycetaceae bacterium
GAAGCGCAGCGGGCCTTACAACAGAATCCCGACGACGCAGCCGCCAAGTCGGCCGTAGGCCGCTACTATTGCTTCACGAAGCACGACTGGAAACGGGGGCTACCGATCCTCGCCGAAGGCGATCAAGAACCGTTACGCTCTTTGGCGGTTCAAGAATTGGACGCCCAGGAACATCTCGATCCCGACACGATGACCGCCTTGTGCGAAGCGTGGCACGAAGCGGCTTTAGCGATCGGTAGCACCGATGACTACCTAGCATCCCAAATGGACGCTCGGGCACTGTACTGGGCCGAACGCGCGTTGCCCCAACTCTCCGGCTTTTCCCAAAAAAAGCTCGAACGCCGGATTGCCGAGATTCGCGCCCGGTTGGAACGACAACGCAACTGAACGCCCCCGCGAACGGCTAGACCGTGCCGAATCGGGGCATCCCTTCATCGTCGACGGCAAGCCCAAGCACGCGGCAGGCTGCCTCTTGCCCGCTGCGAATACAATGCGGAACCCCCACCCCGTAATAGGCGTTTCCCGCCAACGCCAATCCCGGATGAGTCGCCACCTTTTCGAAGATCGCCGCCGTCCGCTCGCGGTGGCCCACGTGATACTGCGGCATCGTCCCGGGCCAACGCGCGACGTTCTCGAAGACTGGCTCGCCTTGAATCCCGAGTAGCGCTCGTAACTCGGGCAAAACGATATCTCGGATGCGCTCGGGCGACTCGGTGACGATCTTCTCATTGCGTGCGCCTCCGGCGAACACGCGTACCAACACACAATCGTCGGGCGCACGAAACGGATACTTCGAGCTGCTGAAGCTCAACGCCAACAGGGGGCTCTTTTCGACGGCGGGGACGACGCATCCTGCGCCGTCCAACGGATGCCGAACTTGATCGCGTCGAAAGCCCAACGAGACGATCGCCGTCCCCGAATATTCGATCGCCGCCAACCGATCGGCCAATTCTTCGTCGACCGATGCCAAAAGATGCGAAGCGGCAGAGGCCGGCGCAGCAACGACGACCGCGCCGAATCGCTCGCTCGGTCGCCCCTCGATTTCGATGTTCCAGCCTGAATCGTCTTTTTGCAACCGCGTCACGGCCGTCTGTAAACGAAGATCGGCACCGGCTTCCTTCAGCCGCGTCCACAAGGTCGCCACGAGCTCGCCCATTCCGCCCCGCAAAGCGACGAACATGCTGAACCGGGCGCCGCTGTCGGACTGCGCCCCCTTTGCGGCGTTCTGCGACGATTCACTTGCCGCTTCCCGAGCTTTTCGTCGCCGCTCTCGCATTTGCCGGCGCATCGCGCGGATCAGCGAACCGTGCCGTCGTTCCATTTCCCGAAATCGCGGCAACGTGGCCAGCACACTGAGTTTTTCCATGTCGGCCGCGTAGACGGCACTGACCAGCGGTTCGACGAGCCGATCGAATACCTCGCGTCCCAAACGACGTCGCACGAAATGGGCCATCGACTCGTCTTCGTCGTCGCGTCGCGGCGGCAGGAAATATTCCATCGCCGCCCGGAGTTTTCCGGCCGGGCTCAAGATGGGCGTCGTCGCCAACGGCCACATCTTCGTCGGCGCCATCATCAAGAAACCTTCCGGAAGCGGATGCAATCTTCGACGGCAAACGACGTACGTCTTCCGCGCGTCGGGCGAGGTCCGGCACAGACGCTGTTCCAACCCCAATTCGCGACACAGTCGCACGCCCCAAGGCACGGTCGTGATGAAGTTGTCGGCGCTTTGCTCGACTTGGAAGCCGTCGGCCTCGACGGTCGAGAGAACGCCGCCGGGACGATCGGCCGCCTCGAAGACGGTCACCGAGACTTCCTCGCCCGCACACACAAGCTTCCATGCCGCCGCCAGGCCGGAGATTCCGGCACCGATGACCGCCACGCGTTTCGGCTTCCCGTTGGTCACACCGTCACCTTTTTTCGTCGCTTGCTACGGATCCAATCGCTTGCTTGTCGTGTCGGCGCCCATGCTTGCCGAACGGCTTCCTTCGTCTGCCCATACTGTTTTTTTACGCAGTATGCCCTACCGAAGGTTCACTTACCTTGCTTACCGGCGGATCACCCGACGATCGCGCCGATGTCGAGCAGGTGAAGCTGGCGTCCGCGCCCGCCATGCGGCGAATCGATCACGACACGTTTTCCATCGCGGCTTGCGCGGGGATGGGTGTCGCATCGCCATTCGCCGGTATACGCCGGGGGCGAGTGAAATCGCCCTAGAACCACCTTGCGTCCCGAAGACACGTGATACAAGTACACCTCTTGATACCGGTCGCGATCGGGATAGGTGTCGTTGAGAATCCATTCGTTTCCCGGAAGGTACGTGCAGTGACCGTTGCGGGTCATGACACCGCGTCCCACCACTTCGACTTTCGGTGTAGGCGAGTCTTCGAACAGATAGAACGCGTTTCCGGCGATGTCGTGGCGCGTCCAAGCAAGAATGTGTTGCGGATCGCGCCAAATGAAGTGCGAGGTCGCCCCCGACGGATCGATCACACGCAAGTCCGATCCGTCCAACGCGGCCGTCATCATCCGCGTGGTGAACGTGCGATCGCCGGGCCGCCGAAACCGATGCAGGAACACGAACCGCTTTCCGTCGGGCGCCACCAGCAAGTGATTGAAGTAGTGCTTCGCGCCGGTGGTATCGATCGCACACGGAACGGCCGCCACTTCGGCCAACGAAAGGATCAACTCGGCCTCGCCCGATTCGAGATCGACCCGCCAGATTCCCGACCGCTCGGGCGCCAAGTCGTCGGCATACGGATCCGGAATGCCTGCGTAGCCGTAGCCCGGCCGCATGTCGTTGATTCGCCGGAAGTCGGTCGTCACGGCCCACCGTCCTTCCGGCGACAAGGCATAGATCGGATGCGGAATCGTTCGCACGGTTCCCGATGCGACGTCGAGAATACGGCACACGTAACGATCTTTTTCGCGGTCGTTCCAAACGACCTCCTGTTTGTCGCCGGGCCGCCATTGCAACATGCAGCCTTGCTGCCAACACCAAGCCGTCGTGCGTCCTAGTTCGATCCAGCGGTCGTGATCCTCGAGATCCACCATCCCCACACGGATTTCGTCCGTCGGCGAGGGCGATCGGTGTTCGAAATCGACTTCCATGCCCAAGACGAATCGATTCGTCGGATCGAATTCGAGCTTGTCGTAGTAACCGAACCAATGAAACTTGGGGCCTTTCGTGATCGGTCGATACGGGACGGAGACCTCACATCCCTCCAATTGTTTCAACGTCTGCGCCGGCAGGCGTGCCGCGATCACGCCCGCCGCTACGACACCGGCGCCCGTTTTCAAGAATGCACGACGGTCGATATTTTGACGTTTCATGCTGGGATCCCTTCTTCTCGTGTGCGACGATACCCCGGCCGCTCGCGTCGCGTTTTCCGGCAAGCGACGTTCTATTGTAGACACGGGCGGAAACGGTTCGAAAGCGCTTCCGTCGACGAAAGGATTTTCGCCGTCGCGCCGTCGCAACGCCGGCGTTGCCGCAGCAATCTCCGGCAAGGCCGTTACAGCCAAAGATGCAGGCGACCATCGAGCATGTCGGGAAGCGCTCGGCGGACGTAACGTTCCACCTGCCGAATGTGGTATCGCGTGCTGAAGTGCGCACCGATGATCAATTCGTTGGCGAATCGATCACGGCGTTCGAGCAAATCGTCCAGATGAATGTGCCCGAACTTGCGAATCTTCTCGCGGCGATGTCGTCGCGCCACGAACGTCAATTCGAGAATCAAGACTTCGCTTCGGTACAGGTCGGGTACCTCGTCCAACACGTCGATCAAGCAATCACCCAGGTACGCCACCCGCGGAATGCGAAGCTCGTTGGTGATCTCGACGCCGGAAAGCTTCAAGTCGCGAATCTTCTCGCCGGGCAAGCCCAAGAACTCCTCCTTGAGCTTACGGCGGCATTCCCAAACCATGTACCCGACCGAGGGCACCGTGTGCCGAGTCGGTACTGTCGTCACCAACAAGTCTCGCGAGAGAGAATACTCTTCGCCCGGTTCGACGCCGATCAACTCGCAGGGCAGTCGTCCGCGGTCCAGTCGTTCGAACGACCGCAACAACCGGCGAATCGGCTCGACGGCCGACTTCGGCACGTAGATGGTCGGCGGCGCCATCTTCATCATCCGGCGCCGCGACACGTAGGCGGCGATCCCCGCAACATGGTCGATGTGCGTGTGCGTGATGAACCAGTTGGGCGTGCCCATGAACGCCCACGGTTGCGCGCCCAGGTCGAATCCCAGACGCATCTCGGGAATTCGCCAATACGATTGCACGGCAGCCCGCGAGTACCCCTCGATCGTAATGTTCTTGAATTTCAACGACCGAACGGGAAGATCGTCCAGCATCGTCGGTTCATCGACATCGGCGACGGGCCGCCGGCGGTTTTCCGATTCCTGCATGCTTCTTTCGCAATGTGATCCGTGAACGTGGAAGAACAACCAATGTCCCAATCGTCGCGAGGCTTCGTCGGCCCCTTTCGAGCCTTTCGCCGATCGCCGGCGGTCATGCCGTCGCGGAAGTGGAAGATCGATCCGGTAGGCGGTAGTCGTCGCCTCGACCGAACCTAAATTCGGCGGGCGCGTCGTCGCGGGCAAGGAGCCAGATTTCGCCGAACAATTCGTTCTGTTCCAATCGAACGTACTTGTAGCGCACCAACTCGAGGCAGGCCAAGAACATGCCGACCAGCGTCGACTTGTGCATTCCCGGCCGAAACAGCCGCGCGAAGGGAAGTTTACGCTCCCGCTGCAATCGCGTGAAGATCCGCTCCATGAACACGTGGATCGGCGTCTCGTCGTAGACGATGCTCGACGGTTTGACGGCTACGTTGTCCCGCAAAATCCGGGCGAAAGCGCTCACCAAGTCCCAAAGCTGGACTTCTTGGACCGGCTCTTTGGCGGGATTGCGTTCGCGCTTGCCGATGTCGTCGCTCATGCGTCGATACTGCAATTGCCACTGTCGGCTGCGCTCGTCCAACACCGAGGCCGCATCGCGGTACTTCTTGTACTCCAGCAATCGCTGGACCAACTCTTCGCGGAGCTGTTCGCCTTCCTCGTCGTACACCTCTTGCCGCGGCAGAATCTCGTGCGACTTGATCTCAATAAGCCTACCGGCCACGGCGAGATACTCGGCAGCCTCGTTCACGTCGAGCACTTCGACCGCGTCGAGAAACTCGAGGAATTGCTCGGTAATCGCCGAGACGGGAATCTCGGTAATCTCGACCTCATGTTTGCGCACGAGGTACAGCAGCAGGTCCAGCGGCCCGCGAAACACATCCAAATCGACCCGAAAATCGGTAGCGGCCATCGGTTTTCCCGTCTCGATTCCGCGACGCCGCGCGGCTTCCGCTCGCCGTCCGCAGCGAGTTGCCTACCGCCGAAAGCATCTTCACCAGTCTACCGTTTTTCCCCGGTTTGCGGGAGATGTCTTTTCGAGCCGTCAGCACGTTCCATCGTCACGGGGGCCGCAAGGCGCAACATCCCACGGTCTTCCGACACTGGTGGGTGCAGGTGATAATGGGGGTTCGGAGGGAAACGTCCCTTGCCCCCGCTTCGAGACACCTCGATAACCCGCAACGGGAGGACTCTGCCGTGAGTATGGATCGCATCTGGGCTCCGTGGCGATTGGCTTACGTGCAATCGGCCGACGAACGTAAACCGACTCCGATTCCCGCCGACCAACTGTTGCCCGACGCCGATCCCGAGTGCTTCCTGTGCCAAGCGGTCGCCGCTCCCGACGATCCCGATCGACTGGTCGTCACACGCGACGATCCGGCGATCGTGGTGTTGAATCGTTTTCCGTACAACAACGGCCATTTGCTCATCGCCCCGTGTCGACACGTGGGCGACCTTCGCCGGCTCACGAGCGAGGAACACGCCGCGCTGATGCACACCATGTCGCGGATGCTCGATCTACTGGAAAACGTCCTAAATCCGCACGGATTCAACGTGGGGGCCAACTTGGGACGAGTGGCCGGCGCCGGCCTGCCGGGCCATCTCCATTGGCACGTGGTCCCGCGGTGGAACGGAGACACCAATTTCATGCCCGTCTTGGCCGACACGAAGGTCATTCCTCAAAGCTTGGAATCCCTCCGAGAAGCCCTCCGCGAAAAACTCTAGAAAGGCACCGCCGAGGGGGCCGCCTTCGCGATTGTCGTGCGACCAAAAGGCGCCGGCGAAAGCAAAGTCGGGACTTTCGTCGGCCCGAGTCTCTACGTACAATACAAAGACGTCCCACCGATAGGGAAACTGCTTACTCACAAGCAGGGGAATGCTCCTCACCGAAAAGACAATAGAACGGCATATCTCAGGTTGAGATTCACCAAGAAGAGGCAACTTTGGGGCTCGATTGGGTGGTCGTAGGGGTTTCTGCCCTATGTTTCGGGAGGAAGGAAACAACGACTCGCGCGCGTGCGGTACCGAGCGCGGGCCGCAACGCGGCTTCCGACCTCTGGATCCCCGACTAGACAGTTCAGCGGAACAGATTCGATCTCATGGCTTTAGCGATTCTTCGTTGCGTATTTATCTTGGTTTCCGCGGGCGTGGCGGTCATCATCGTCAAATCGGGCACGTATCCTCCCGACGCCCCGATGCTCCCGTGGGGAATTTTCCTCGGCATCATGGCCATCGCCGTGACCGTGATCGCCATCGACGCACTCGTTCCGCGCAAGCGATTGGACACGATTTCGGCCGTGTATTTCGGCCTGATCGTCGGGTTGTTTTTGTCTTACGTGGCCGGTCTCGCTCTAACGCCGGTCTTGGAAAGCTGGCAAGCCGACCCGCTGATACGTAATGAAGTTCAACTCGTTCTTGCCTGCGTGTTGTGCTACGTGTGTATCAGCATGTTGATGCAAACCAAGAACGAGTTTCGATTCATCATCCCGTACGTCGAATTCACCAAAGAAGTCAAAGGACGCCAGCCGTTCATCCTCGATACCAGCGCCGTGATCGACGGTCGCATTCTAGATCTGGTCGAAACGAACCTGTTCGACAGCCGTCTCGTGATGCCGAAATTCGTCATCCACGAACTTCAAATGGTGGCCGACAGTTCCGATCGTCAAAAGCGCGTGCGGGGACGGCGCGGCCTCGACATCCTCAATCGCTTGCGGTCGTCGCCGCATGTCGATTTCAGCATCTACGACCGCGACTTGCCTGAATTCGCCGGTCAATCGGTCGATATGAAGCTGGTCACCTTGGCCAAACACCTTGAAGGCAAACTCGTCACGAACGACTACAACCTGAACAAGATCGCCAAGTTGCACGGCGTGAAGGTCATCAACGTCAACGACCTGGCCAACGCCTTGAAACCGCAGTTCTTGCCGGGAGACGAAATTCAAATCCACGTGTTACGTCCCGGTGAAGAACCGTCGCAAGGCGTCGGATACCTCGAAGACGGCACGATGGTGGTCGTCGAAGACGGCAAACCCTACATCGGCCAGACGATCGGCATCTCGGTCACCAGCGTGCTGCAAACCAGCGCCGGTCGCATGGTCTTCGGTCGTTACGTACGGACGATCGACCACGACGCGAACGCGGGCCGGTCGAATTCGCAATCGAACCACGACGATACAAACGGTCGCGAAAAGTCGAACACCGAATCGCGACGCGGCAACTCGCGGCGCCGAAACTGAGCGTTCAAACCGCTCGCCGCGCAAGGTCACTTCAGTCCCAGTTTGCCGGTCGGACGGGCACCTCGATCAAGAGCGGTTCTTCCGACGTCCAGCCGCTGCGCACCATGTCGGCAAGCGTGTCCGGCGATTCCGCACGTTCCGCCCGCACCCCGAACGCTCGCGCCAACCCGACGAAATCGATCTCAGGCGTGTCGAGATCCAATGCCACGTATTCGTCGCGGCACGCGTGCGGCAACTGCAACACGCGGGAACAATCCTTGAGGATCTTGTACTGGCGGTTGTTGGTTACCACGAAGACCGTCGGAATCCGGTATCGTGCCGCCGTCCACAAGCCTTGAATGCCGTACAAGGCCGAACCGTCGCCCAAGACGGCCAACACCGGACGCTCGGGCCAGGCCAGCTTGACCCCGATGGCGCAGTTCAGCCCCCACCCGAGCGCCCATCCTCGATGGGCGAAATAGCCCGAGGTGTTCGGCAACGCGCCGCTGCGTTCCAGGTAGGCGCCGGTCGTCGTCGGCGACTCTTCGACCACGGCGACATCCGACGGCAGAATTCGCGCCAGCGTTTCCATGACGGCAGGCGGTTCCATCGGCCTTGCGTCCATGCGGGCTTCGGCATCGCGCCGCAGCTTTTCGCGGCGTTTCGCGTTGTGGGACGCCCATTCCCGGCGGCGGGCCGACGCCCGCTCTTCGGTCTCGTCGGTCGAGTACCGATCCAACGCGGCGAACAAGGCATCCATCGACTCGGCCGGATGCCCCAACACGCCCACCTCGATTCGGTGATTTTTCTCGAGCTCCCAGGGGTCGTCATCGAGCTGTACGATTCGCACGTGCTCGGGCATCGGCCCCGGCTCGTGGTAAATGTATTGCTGGAACAGCTTCATGCCGACCACCAGCAACACGTCGTACGGCTCGAGTTGTTCTCGAATCTGCGGCGACCAGAAAGGCAAGTAGCCTCCGAACAGATCATGATCGCAAGGAAACGCACTGCGTCCGTGTGTCGTCGCATTTTCCACCAGCACGGGCGTGCCGAGTTTCTCCACCAAGGCAACCAGCGAATCGACGGCACCGGCTTCTTGCACGCGAGAACCGACCAAGACGGCCGGCGACTTCGCCTCGGCGAGGACTCTTGCCGCCCGCTCGACCGCCTCCAAGGGCGGACGCACGCGAGTATCGGGAATGTGCGGCGGATGAGTATCCAGTTCGGCTTCGGCCGTTTGCACATCCAACGGCAGCGAAAGAAACACCGGCCCCGTCGGCGGCGTGAGTGCCGTCTTGATCGCCCGACGCACCGCCGACGGCACATCCTCGGCTCGGCGCACCTCGGCCGACCATTTCGTCCACGGACGCGTCACCTCGACCATCTCGCCCCACAAGATCGGCTCTTCGAACATCATCCGCTGATCTTGTTGCCCGGCCGTCAGCACCAAGGGAACATTTCCGCGGAACGCGTTGTACAGCATCCCCATTGCGTTCCCTAGGCCGCAACTGATGTGCAGATTGACCACGCCGGGAATCCGGGAGGCTTGCGCGAATCCGTCGGCGATCGCCACCGCGGGAATCTCTTGCAGCGTCATGATGTACTCAAGCCGCGGCTCGTCCAGCAAAGCGTCGTTCAAAGGAAGCTCGGTCGTTCCCGGATTGCCGAAGATATACGGCACTCCCGCTTCGGCCAAAATTGCCAACAATCCGCGAATCCCCGTCATTCGCATGACGTTTCCCTCTCCCGGATGAAAAACCGTCGGCCGGATTCGATCGATTCGACAACACGACTGTTGCCGAGTGTACCCGGCCGGTCGTCGCGCCTTCAACCGCCGACCGCGGCGCGATCTCGATCCGATGCCGTTTCAAGCACCTTCCCCTTACCGACACGAAACGCCCTTGGACCGAATCACTCGATCCAGGGGCGTTTTCGTCGGAGGTGTTGGTCGATTGTCGGAGGCTAGACGAGTCGCCCAGCTCTTTTACGACTCGACGACGGCTCGGCTTCGCCGGGTCATTTCGTGGTTGCCGTGTTCGGTCGCGGCAACGGCTTGGCAGCCACCCGAGCAGGTTCTGCCGGAGTCGGCTTCGGTGAGGCTTTCGGGCTTTGCGAAACGATCGGGTCGGTCACCGGCGAGGTGTGCACTTTGGCGCCGCAAGTGGGACATCCCCCGCCGACCGGCGAGCCGACGACGGCCGGGCCGATCGTTCCGGCAGGCGAACCGGTCCAGTTGCCCAGGTGATCGCAGTTCTCGCATTCGGCAGGTGTTCCGCCCCAATCGCCCCAGTACCGTTCCCCGCACGAGGGACACGCATAGCCGACCGCCAACAAGTCGAAGAACCAGCTCAGCGGCCCCCGGTAGCAACCCGAGGCGCCGCACACGTCGGGCGTCGCACAAGACATTTCGCCACAGGTGTCGCACGCCGCCACAGGCGCTTGAACCGGCCCGCAACGGACCGCACAACACCCAAGC
>CAYVVR010000102.1:0-10084 GCA_964454655.1 uncultured Planctomycetaceae bacterium
CGGCGAGGCATCGATGAGCAACACGCGAAGCTCCTTGGGAACGTTGATCGCCGTGTAATACGCGTTATCGGGAGCGACGGCGTCCGACTCGAGCGAGGCGGTCACCGTATGGGTTCCCGCGGTCGAGAACGCAATCGTCGCCCGCACCTCGGCGGTCTCTCCGGCAGGAATTCGCTCGATCGTAGCAGCCGGCAGAACGGCTTCATCCGTTTGCAATCGCACGAGCACGTTACGTGCCTCGTCTTGTGCGTGGTTCTTGACTTCCACGGCAATGTCAAACGGCACGTCGACAGCTATGTTTTCGCGAACCAACCGAACGTTCGTCACGGCAAGGTTCGGATGCGCACGATCGACCACCCGAACGAAGCGAATCACCGCGTCGGCCGCGTCGAGCTCGGTGAGCGCTTGTTTGAGCTCCGGCCGATCCGTGTAGTCGTGTTTGCGAAAGTCGGAAATCACGTAGACGACGTGCCCTTCGGTCGACGACTCACGGCACCATCGGGCGGCCGTCTTCAACGCCTCGACCGGCCCGTACGCACCCGCCGTCGGTGTCGCGGCCTTCAAGAACTCCCCGACGCGAGTGAGCGTTTCCGTCCCGACGGCCTGGCGGTAGAAATCGACCGTGCGTTCCTCTTCGGTAAGCGACGCTTGAGAGAACCGCATGATGGTAACCAGGGAACGATTTCGGTCGCGATACGCGGCTTGAGCGATCTGCTCCACCGTTCGCTTTGCGTTGTCCCACGCGGCGACGCCTTCGGCCTGATCACTCATCGAGTAACTGTCGTCGAGCAGCACGATGATGTGCTTCGTGCCGCTACCGAGATTTCCCCACCAGTCCCCCGCCAGCGGTTGCGCGACGAACAAGGCCAGCAATGCCAACACGGCCATCCGAAGCAGCAACAGAATCCATTGTTTCAGCAGGATTTTTCGCTGGTTTCGTTTCTTGGCGGCCAGGAGGAACTCCATGGCGGCCCACGGGACACGGCGCCGCCGAAACAAATTGATCAGGTGGATGATTACCGGGACGGCAACCAACCCCAGGGCCCATAAGAAAAACGGATAGGCAAATCCACCCATCGCCGCTAGCCCCTCCTTATCGCCGACATGCGGTAAGAGAGAAATGCGGCCAACGCGGCATCGAGCGGCTCACCGGTGCGCACGAGTGCATAATCGACCCCACCGCGGGCGCATCCGCGACGCACCTCCTCGAGATATTTCTCAAGTTCTTGAAGATACCCCTCGCGCAACGCTCGAGCGTCGCAGGGAACGACGTCCTCGGTCTCGAGCGATTCGAATCGTGTTGGTCCCGACAGACGGAATTCCAGCTCGTCGTCGTCGAGTACATGAAAGACGACGACATCGTGCCCCTTCGCGCGTAGGCTTTGTAACCCTCGAAACAAGCCTTCGCGAGGAATCAGTAGATCGGAAATCAGCACCACCAATCCGCGGCCGGGGATGTGATCGACCGCTGCGATCAGGTTCTGGTAGATTTCCGTTTTCTGCGCGGGCGTCGCCACCTCGAGCGCGCGGGTAATCATTTCGAGCTGCGTTCGCTTCGAGCGGACAGCCACACTCGCCCGGATTGATTCGTCGATCGCCAGTAACCCGACGGCGTCTTGTTGCCGGAGCAGCAGATAGGCCAGGCTTGCCGCAAGCGTGCATGCATATTCGTACTTGTTCAGCGGCCCAAAGCCGTACCGCATGCTGGCAGAAACATCGACGACCAAAAGACAGCGAAGGTTCGTATCTTCGCGGAACTGTTTGACGTAGAGACGATCTTGGCGAGCCCACACCTTCCAGTCGACATGCCGAGGATCGTCGCCCGGCGCATACTGGCGATGCTGGAGAAACTCGACCGAGTTTCCCGTGTACGGGCTGGCGTGCATCCCGCTTAGGAAACCTTCGACGACCTGTTTTGCGCGAAGTTCCAAGCGTGCAATGCGCCGCAGCGTTTCAGGATGCAAAAATCGCTTGGAACCGGGCATCGCTGGAAAGCTCGTCTTCGCGGTCGGGAGTATTCTCGATCAAGTGGCGGATAATGTCGTCGGGCGTGACGCCTTCACTTTCGGCGACAAACCCCAAAACCAACCGGTGACGTAACGTGGGCGCGGCAAGCTCGCGAATATCTTCGCACGCCACGTACGGACGGCCGTGCAACAGCGCACGGGCCTTGGCGCCCAGCAACAAGAATTGGACGGCGCGGGGACCGGCTCCCCACGTGACATGTTGGGAGACGAAATCGGGAACGCCCCCCTCCCCTACGCGGGTTTGTCGGACGATCGCCAGCGCGTATCGAATCGCATGGTCCGACAACGGCACTTCCCGCACGACTCGCTGAAGTTGGAGAATCTCTTCGCCGGTCAACACGGGATCAACGTTTTCGATTTCGGGTGCCGTCGTGCGACGGGCGATTTCGAATTCTTCATCGAATCGCGGGTAGCGAACGAACACCTTGAACATGAAGCGGTCTTGTTGGGCTTCGGGCAAGGGGTACGTCCCTTCTTGCTCGATCGGGTTTTGGGTCGCCAAAACGAAGAACGGGTCGGCGAGCTTATGACGAGTGCGTCCGACGGTCACTTGCCGTTCCTGCATGGCCTCAAGCAGCGCCGCTTGCGTCTTCGGCGGCGTGCGGTTGATTTCGTCGGCCAGCACCACATTCGCAAAGAGCGGTCCTTCCAAGAAACGATAGTTACGGCTCCCGGTCGAGCGGTCCTCTTCGATGATTTCGGTGCCGGTGATGTCGGCCGGCATCAGGTCGGGAGTGAACTGAATCCGACTGAACGACAGCATCAAACTGCGGGCGAGCGTCGAAACCATCAGCGTTTTTGCCAATCCGGGAACGCCTTCTAAAAGACAGTGCCCTCGGGCAAACAGCGCGATCAGTAATTGCTCGATGACTTCGTCTTGGCCGACGATCACTCGATGAAGCTGTTCCAGGATTTTCTCGCGCGCCGCGTGAAGCTTTTCGATGGCTGATGCCGCTTCAAGCGGGGTGTTATCGCCGTGTTCACTCATCATTTCGTCTCGTTTGCGTTGTCGGTGTGTCGTCTCGCCGTTTGCTTACGCTCTATCGCGTTCAAGCGGCAAGGTTTCATCGCTGGTAGATCGGCAAGCAACCTTTTTCCAATTGCAAGATCGTCAAATTGATGGAAGTAGTGTAAACGGGCCCGATGTATCCCTGTTTCCATGATCCGTCGGCTTGCGCTTCCCGCACAAGTTTTTCGGCGATTTGGTCGTAGTAATGCTGCCAGGTTTCGCCGCCTTCCCGGTACATGACCTGCGAATAGTACAGATGGGCATAGTGCCAATGACCGCCGGGCTGACTTCTCACGTCGCGGAACGTCGTCTCGCAGTACCCCAGCAGTTTGGGGACGTACTCGTCGTCGTATTCCCCCGCGTTGAACAAACACGCGACCGCGGCCGCTGTGATAGCCGGCCTGGGGCCGCCGCCCTTCGAACTGTACTGCACTCCTCCCTGCGGCGTGGTGCATCGTTTGATGTAGGCAACAGCTTTGTCGATGATTTCCCGCGGCACGGGGATGCCGGCATTGCGACAGGCCCGAAGCCCCTGCACTTGCGTGATCGTCGTCGATCCTTCGTCGAAGTTGTTGCCGTCTTCGGCACTCACGTACCCCCATCCGCCGGCCGAGGTTTGTGCGCGTCCTGTGAATTCGACGGCCTTCGTCAAGACTTGCACTAGCTCTTCGCGACGATCGACGTCTTCCTCTTCGCCCAACACCTGCGACAAGAACAACATCGCGAATCCGTGGCCGTACGTGTAACGATCGTCACGCAAGGGATCACCCAAAAGGCCGTTCGGCCTGGCCGTGGCCAGCAAGTAATCGACCGCACGCCGGATATTCGGCGCATATCGGCCTTGTGTGGTCGTCGAGCCTTCGGCCAGCAACGCCATTCCGGCCAACGCCGTCATGGCGGTAGGATATTGCCCGTTTTGCTCGGTCCAGTTCCCTCGCCCCGATTGCCTCGCTGCCAGCCAATTCAGGCCTCGCTCCACGACGGCGTCGATTTCGGCCTGCGTCGGACGAGCAGCCTGGATTTCGGAACCGGCGAAGCAAGCAAATGCCAATCCCATTGCGCACCAAGCGACCGGCATCGCTCGCGCTAGGCTGTGACGCATCGAGTTGGAATCGCCGCAGTTAAGGCACATGCGTGTGACGGTTTCAAACTCTTCGTTACACGAGGTGAAGGCCAACCAATTGAAAAAGACTTATGCTGTTTGGGCGTTTCGTGGAGTCGCCGACCAAAGGAATCGGCTACCAGAACAACATGCGAATGATCCGTTTCGCATCGACCTTTTCGTCGTCGGTGGCAGTTTCCGGCTCATCGGTAAACCGCAAAGTCAGCGTCGCTTGCTGGAGCGATATCTTCACCTCGCTCGCTTCGGGAACAGCCACGATATCCACATAGTGAGACATGTTGTTCTGCCACGTATCCAACACCAAGTTTCCCGTCCGCTTGTCGATCGCTTGGACTCTCGTTTGATACGTGCGCACGGCGCCCGTTTTCTTCCAAAACATGCCTCCAAATATCAATACGGGAGAGTCGATCGGCTGATCGAGCGGCAAATACGTATTCTTGATGATGGCAGGTTTCTCCCAAACAAGCGATCCGCTTTTGTCGATTCGGTAGATTTCCGCCTCAGTGAGAGAAATGCTGCGCATCGACCGGAACGGGCCGATCGGTGATATGGCGGGCGCGGCAGCGGCTGACGGATCTCGAAAGCCGAGCACGACATGGTAGTCGCTCCCATTGTCAAAAATGTGGAGCGAAGTGGGAGACTTGTGTGAATTCAACGGCACGTCGCAAAGGACGTCGCCGCCCGGCAAATAGACGATACGAAAACGCCCCGTGGTCGGCTCGTAGATTCCCACACGACCGTCGGAGAGGACCGTCGTCTTCGGTGAAACCGCCCTGGTGTCACGGGAAACGGAAAATTCCTGCACGATCTTCCCATCGCGCACGTCTTCATACGTAATGCGGAAGGCGGTGCCGGCAGTTTGAGTGCGTAACACGTACCGCCCCATCGAAGCCAACAGTGGGCGCATTCGGTCGAAGCTTCGCCGTTCCAGTTCCCGACCATCCTCGGTGCTGTAGAGGATCGTTTCAGGCGAGGCACTGTCGGCATGGCAGGCGACAAACTCACTGCATGCGGTCCAAAGATGTCCGGGCGGAATCCCGGTCCGTTCCCAAAGCAGGCGTCCCGTTGCCAAATCGCGAGCCCGCAGGGTATTTCCCGCGCGCATAATCACCGTGCAGCCGTCAGCGACGGTTGTGGCGTGTTGGACGAACATCGTGTTCGTCGTGACGCCTAGTTGCCCATTGTCGAACATACCGGCGGCCGTTAGCCCTTGGTCGATCCAAATCGGGTGTTTCGCGTTCTTTTCGAGAAGATCGAACGCCGCACAAAGGAATCCGGTATCGACCACGAGCACATCACCAACGATCCAAGATTGGATCCGTGCTTGATCGACCTGTCGGAGTTGTTGGTCCTCGATTCCGCTCAAATCGATGATCACCCGTCCGCCGCCATCCAAAACACGATAACCGCTGGAAGACGACCGAAGCACATCGAGCGTCCAGTCTTCGGCGAAGGGAGCAAAATCTTCTTCGATGGCGATCCGGTACTTGTTGAGCATTTGCGGATCGGCCGGCTGCGACGCATTGTGTATTTCGACTCTGCCCGTAGGCCAAGAAGCGACTTCTTCTTGGGTAGCCGCGGATTGCCGGTACTCCGACAGTCTCTCGCTCAATTCTCGGGCCCGCTCGGAATCGTTTGCTTCGACGAATTGGATAGCTTCCTCGGCCTGAGCCAAGTGGTACGCGACCGCCTGCGCAAGGTCGTCGGTTTTCGCGAGCTGCAAGTGGGCTTGCGCCCGAATCAAGGCATCATCCGAAGCCCCCAAACGCACGAGAAGCTGTCGGCCCAACAGGCGGTTCTCAGCCTGCTCGACCAGCCCCCGAGCCGCCTGCAAAAGCCACGGTTGAACCACGGTATCAAACGCCGCAAAGCATCGCGCCGCCGTCTGAACCGTGCGGCCGTCTTTCGGATCGAGCGTCTGCAAGATTTCGCCGACCTGACGCGTCATTTCCGTACGGAGGGGCTCGCGGCATTCGGCGACCAACGTCCTTGCGCCTTGCCCCACCCATCCGGCGGCCGACCGCCGTACACCCGGACTCGGTTCGAGCAGCATGTCGCCGTCTTGCAAGATTCGTCTCGCTGTCGCCAAGTACCGCGACCATGCCGCTTTGTATCGTCCCTGCTCCGTTTCACCGTCGGCAACGACGAGCTCAAAGGCGATTTGCTCTTCAGGACGCGTCAATAAAGGTTGGAATGCCTTCAAATACTTCTCGAAGCGAGGAAAGTCACGTTGTGCCCCGTTGAGGATCATGACGGCCATCTCGTGCTTCAATTCCGTAGGGGCATCGGCCGTCAAGAAACCGGCCATTGCTTCTTGCGCCTGGTCGATGCGATCTTCTTGCAGTGCGAGCACCGCACGGGCGAACCACGCGCGGCCGTCACGCGAATTTCGCCGCAACCGCTCGTCGACTTCCTGCCGCAGTGCCTCCACATCGTAGAACGCCTCGACGGCCTCGACGGTTTGGCTCACTACTTTGCCGTCGTAAACCACGAGATTACCCAGCGGCTTTGGGGACGGCGGAGTCAAACGACGTTTCAACTTCCCCGTCGCCACGTCGAAGACGGCTATCTCTCCCGAGGTCACCGGCTGGTAATAGTCTTTCCCGTTGAAATACCCGAACCCTGCCGGTTCTTCGGTTCCGGGATGGAACACAGAGCTATTCCCCGCCACCGCCCCATCGTCCAACGACAATGTTAGGGCTCCCCTCTTCGTGATCAGGAACACGCTGCGCTCGGTGGCACACCCCACGAAGAGACATTGTTCCGGACCAGAGTATTCCCAAATCTGCTCCCCGGTCATGAGGTCGAGGCATACGACCCCACCGGTCGAAGCGTTCGGCAACAACACGCGGTTCCGCGCGACGATGGGCGTGTAATCCCACAGCTCCGACTGATTCGCCGGCACTCGGACGACACGTCCGCCGATCACCCGCGGCACGAACGGATTTAGTGAATCGTGATTTGCTTCCGCAGCGGGAACGAAGGCCCACATCAAGCTACGCGTCGTCACATCGAGTGTCACGACGACCGTCGGGGACACGCGACAGACCAGAATGCCTTCCGAGTAGACGGGACTAAGCCCGGCCTGCGCTACCGGATCGTACGGACCGAAATCTTGAAGAACGGCCAACTGCTGTTGCCAGATGAGAGATCCGGTTTCGGCATCCAGCACGAACAAATATGCGTCGGCCGCCTTGCGGCCCAACACGTACAATTTGCCGTCTTGCGGCAGAGGCGGTCCCAGAAAATAGGTGCCTTCCAGCGGAAGGTCGAGCAACTGCGAATCGCCGCCCACGTGCCAACGCAGCTTGCCGGATTCCAAATCGTACGCCGCAAGACGATTGGCGACAAACCCGCTTTCGGCCTGACGGCGTATAGCAATCGCCCCGAACGGCACGGCGGCGTTCATTCCCGGCTCGCTCCCCACGACGGCGTCTTCCACCGCGTAGACCAATCTGCCGTTGCTCGACAAACGGCCATAGGTATGATCGGCCGTCGAACGCGAAAGAATCACATCGATCGCACGAGAAGATGCGGCATTCCGGACGGCCGCCACCGCGCCGTGCAGCGATAACCAAACGGCGTCATCCACGGTGCGCCAAATTCGCTTCCCGGTTGCCAAGTCGATCGCTACGATTCCTCGTGTCGTGCGGGCGATCACTTTGCCGTCGATCGCCAGCGGCACGCCGGCTGCCGAAACCATCGTCGAGTTGCCCTGCAACCGCAGAGCGGTCAAACGGCGTTCAATCTCGGCGTCGACGATGGCGGGAATTTTCCAACATGTCAGTAACAGCGGATCACCGGCGTCGAATCGGGCATTCCGATTCGGTTCACCGCGAAACATCCGGTATCCACGAATAACCTCGGCTCCGGCGGGCGCGGCCGCAATTCGGTCTTCCAGCCACCGAAACGCTTCTTCGGCGTCGGAAAACCATTCGAGTTCCCTTCCGCCTAGGTTGAGTCGCCGACCTTGGTAGCGATCCACGGCGTCGGCCAAGACCGTCCGCACTTTTTCCATTTCACCGGCACGGTACCACGCCAGCGCCGCCCACACGGATAACCCCGGCTCGTATTCATCGGCCGTGCGACACGTGGTCCGCAGCCGGTCCAACAAGATCGCAGCAGCCAACGCATTACCGGAATCAAGATGTCGAAGGGCCAACACAAAGGTCGCTTCGTAGCCGGCGGTCGTGTGGTAGTAGCGTCCGGCAATGTCGGACACGGCGTTCCAGTCGCCATTTTCCAAGGCAGCTTCCAATTTGGCTTGTGCAGCCGGCCCGTACTCCTGCTCGAATGCTTGGTACGCATGATCGGACAGCGAGGCAATCAACTCGTACGTCGCCCGCCGTAGACTGAGCAGCGTAGCCGATGATGCATCGGGATCGTCGGGAGGCAACAGGGCATCTTCACTTTCCAGCAGCGGCCCTAGGCAACTGATGGCCTCCGCCAATCGGTCTTGGCTCAAGAGTTCCTTGGCCGTTCGAAACAGCCGCAACGTCTGGCGGTCGCCGAACAGAACCGGCGAAAGATCGGCAGACTGCGAGGTTTGAGCAAACACCGTTCCCGGCGAGGTCGCCGAGGGGAGGCGACACAATACCAAGCTCGCAGCCAGCACGACGAGCGGCAATGCGTGATCGAGAACCACCCGAATGGTCCGGTGTCTGCCGTGTCTCATGCGGTTCCATCCCTCGAACTGTCGAACCGGACCCCCGGTATGCCCACGGATTCTTCTTCGCTCAAAAAAGCCTAGCATGCAACAGCTCTGCGACAGATCGGGCCGGGTTGTTCGAAAGATCTCGATTTGCGCGAATAGACGGGTTGCTCCTCCAAGATGCATCATACTGGTCGGCCGAGGCCCGAACAAGAAAACGTCGGCCCCTCGCCCCCGTGCTGTTCGATCGGAATCTTGGACGCGCCTCGACGGCTGCGAGTTCCATCAGGTTCGCCGGGACGGTCGGTCGGCCCACATTCGGCCACCGCCATTTGAAAATTTCGCCCGTGATCGCCGAAGTCGTGGGGGCTCGACGACCGATAAACAAGCAGATTTTAGGCATCGGAATCGACCGTCTGCGCGCGGCGAGGTCGGTTTCGGCCGCTTATCGGGCGGGAAAATGGCCGTCGAGGCCGAAAAACCCCGATTTTCTTGGGGTTTTTCCGGGGAGAACGCTTGCATTTTTCCGAAAAGGCGGTCTAATCACCGGCAAATACGGCATGTGCGGCGTTCCGGCACTCGCACGTAAAGCGGACGGACACTACCGTTTAATTCATTCCCTGTTTCACATGGAGGGTTGAGGCAAATGGCCAAGAAACAAGCTGCTCCGAAAAAGCCCTTGACCAAGACTCAGCTGTACACCGTTATCGCCGAAAAGACCGGGCTTCAGAAGAAGCAGGTGGCTGCGGTCTTCGACGCGATGACCGAGGAAATCGCCAAGTCGCTCAAGCCGCGCGGCCCCGGCGCCTTCGTGCTGCCGGGCCTGTTGAAGATCGTCAAGAAGCGGGTCAAGGCGAAGCCCGCCCGCAAGATGCCCAAGCCGGGGAATCCGGATGAAATCATCACGGTGCCCGCCAAGCCGGCCCACAACGTCATCAAGGTTCGCCCCTTGAAGAACCTCAAAGAAATGGTCTGACGTTCGCACCAATCGCGGCGGACAGAAACCGCGCATCGGTGGAACTGCCACATCTTTTCGCCTCGTCTCAGCAAGGTCGTCTTTGCCGGAACGCCGCCGACCTTGCAAGAGTGAGGCTTTTTCTTTGCGCAGCGCCCGAATTGGGCTCAGTGGGCAATCGAGACGCTAGTGAGGGCCTCCCCCCTCACGTTCGGCGCGTAGCCGCGCAAACATGTCGGCCAAGCGTTCCATGGGCAGGCCGACCACGTTCGATTCGCTCCCTTTTACGACGCGAACCCAACCGAGACGGTCTTGATAC
>CAYVVR010000103.1:0-10048 GCA_964454655.1 uncultured Planctomycetaceae bacterium
ATTTTTTTACCATTGTGAAAACTTTTTGAAGAATTCCCGTATTCTTACTAAACTCCATTAAAAAAGGAAGAGGGGTTTAATGACACAACAGGTAAAACGGCTTTACCGGAAACGTCAGGATCGCATGGTTGCGGGTGTCATTGGGGGTCTGGCAGAATATATGGCTATTGATTCCAGTTTATTACGGCTTTTAACCGTGGCAATTGGAATTTTTACCGGCTTTGTGCCTTTGCTGATTGTTTATTTAATTGCCTGGATTATTATTCCCGAAGAACCGCTGTGATGATTCTTAATTTGTTCCCTGGCTTTCGAAAGCCTTCCGCTTAATTTTTAACTGATCACCCGGGTGAATTAAGTTCGAGCGACGACCATTCCACCGTTTAATATCCCGAATGCTTACCCCGTATTGTTGGGCAATGTCCCAAAGGGTGTCTCCGGGTTTGACGGTGTGGAAAATAAATTCGCCCGATGCCTGTTGAAGTGGGTTCTTACTGGATGGTTTTTTAGGGGTTAAACCTGGTGGATTGTGTTGAACAGCAAGGGATTTTTCTGGTAACCAGATATTTAATTTTTGGCCTGGCCGGATGATCCGTGAATACCCTAACCCATTCCAGTATCGGATTTGCCGCAAGGTCACCCCAAATTGCTGCGCGATGTCCCATAATGTATCGCCCCGTTTGACGGTATAAACAATTTTTTTATGACCTGGAATATTGCGAACAATCCGCTTCCTGCGGTGCGCTTTGGTGTGTTTCGCGCATAACGGTAATAGGCTTTGTTTTGAGGCACAGGGATAATGAGAGAACTGCCGGCGCGGATGCGGGTGCCCCGAAGTTTATTAAACCGTTTAATTACCGACATGGAGATGCCATACCGTCGGGCAATTGTGGACAGGGTTTCGCCAAACCGAATTCGATGACGGATATAGGTAATTTTTTCCTTGTCCGGTACTTTGGCATATTCCGTTAAAAATAAATCCCGGGTCCCTTTGGGAATTTTTAATACCCATTCCTGGCGGTCTGGGGGAGCGGTTGCCTCGAATTCGATATCAAAACCGAACGCTGGAAAGTCTACCTCGATCCCGACCACGAAATGGAAATCGACCTCTATCGCGATGACGGCATCATTCACGTCATCACGACATCGGTCGATTACTGCCAAGGGGCCCTATGGATATCGACCTACTTCGGCAATTGCCGCTACGACGGCCGTCATTGGAGGGGCTACTACGCCGATGAAACCGGCTTGCCGAGCGATTTCACCAACGGTCTAGCGGCACGCAGCGCCGACGAAGCCTGGCTGGCCACCGACAAGGGACTGGGCGAAATCGCCGATTTCGCGACCGACACGATCGTTTCTTATCGGCGTCTTCCCGACGCCCCGAAGGGCACAGCTTCCATCTATCGACAGGGCCGCTTGATCAAAGAAGTCTCGATGCCGTTGAACGTTCCTCACAATCACATCACTTGCGTCGCCGTCGACGGCAACGATCTTTGGGTGGGCACGGCGAAAGGCTTGGCGTGGGCTGTCGGAGACGGCTACTACTCCGGCTTGCGACCGGCAAGCGGAGACAACCCTTCAACCGCGTACCGCGAAGCGAACGATTCCGGAGAATGATCCGATGAAATCCCCCATCTTGATGGTCGTCGTCTTGTGGATCATGTGCATCGCGGCACGGGTGCGCGCTGTCGAACCGGACGTTGCCGGCGACTCTTCTCCGACGATGTCGCTCTTGCCGTGGACCGTTGCCCCCTTGGAAGAAGATCCGACGATTCGTCGTGTGCTGCAGTTGCTCGAGGGCGTCTCTCCCTACGAGGTGCCGCCTCTCCCGCTTCGGGAAGATTCGCGTTATGCCAACACGCCCGACGAATTGGAACCCTTTGGCTACGTTCAACCCTACAAGCGGCATTTCCTACGTCAGATGGAGTACACCGGCGCCGGTCGCGCCATTCCCGAGCCCACCCATGTCGATTCCGTAAAGATCGGGTTTCTGGGCCCTATCGAACCGACCGTTTCCGTCGCCACAGGAGGCAAAAGTCACGAAGAAAATCTCGGTCGCAGTATGCTTCGAGGCTGCGAATTGGCGATCGAACACGCAAATGCCGCCGGAGGCTATCGACATCGCAACATTCCCTTTGAACTGGTCGTCCACAACGACAACGGCCTTTGGGGAGCCTCCGGCAACGAAATCATCGACCTCGCATACAAGGACAAAGTTTGGGCGATTCTCGGGACGATCGACGGCGCCAACAGTCATATCGCAATCCGTGTCGCACTCAAGGCCGAAATCGTCATCATGAATTCCGGCGACACGGACCCCACGTTTACAGAAACCAACATCCCTTGGGTCTTTCGCTGTATCAGCGACGATCGACAGCAATGTTATCTTTTGATCGACTACATTTACCGAAAGTGCGGCGTCGATCGGTTGGGCATCATCCGCGCCAGCAACCGATACGGTCGCTTCGGTGTGCGCGAGATTCGTGACGGCAGCCGCCGCCTGGGAAAGCCGGTTCCGATCGAAATGGCTTACTTCGTGGGCAGCAGCGATTTTTCGCTGGAGTTGTCCCGCCTCCAAGCGGCCGGTGTCGAAGCCGTCATTCACTGGGGAGATGCGGCCGACGGTGCGCGAATTCTCAATCAAATGCGAAAAATGGGCATGAAACAGCCGTTCTTCGCGTGTGACCGTTGCGCATCCCAAGAGTTTGTCGACATCGCCGGTTCGAATGCCGAAGGCGTCGTCTGCGCCGTGCCTTGGAACCCGGATCGAGACGACCAGCGGCTGGTCGAGTTTCGCAAGGCATATCAGGCACGATACGGCGAGGCCCCCGATACCTACGCCGCGCACGCCTACGATGGGATGTCGATGCTGATTTGGGCGATTCAGGTGGCGGGCTTGAACCGAGCCAAAATCCGCGACGTGTTGGCTTCACGACAGACACCATGGAACGGAGTCACCGGCACCATTCCGTTCAGCCCGACCTTGGACGATGCCGGTGACGTCTACTTGGCCATCCGACGCGACGGTCGCTGGCAATACTATTCGCGAGAAGAGCTTGATCTGGCTCCGGCCGCCGCGCCGGCAAATGATGACACCGCCCAATCGGCGGCAGCCCCATAAACATTCCCCCAGCATCAGAAAGATCGTCGTCGATGTCGGCTCGCGATTCCGTTCAAGGCTTGGTCTGCACCGTCGCCGTTTGCCTGGCCGCGGCCGTGAACGCTTCTCAGCCGGCCGATGTGGCTGCTCCGATCGTTTCGGATTCCCCGATTCGAACTCCGGTCGTCCCGTATCGACAATTTCGCCGGGTCGTCGCGGCTCGTGAACTCTCTGCCGAGCAAGCCGATCAGCCGACGCACACACCGGCGGGAACCGCGGCGGAACATGCGGCCCATGCCCCGATTTACATCGGCTACTTCGGGCCCGCCGACATTGACGATCCGCGCGGCGGGGACGCTTGGGAAGGAGCCTTGCTCGCCGTTGAAGCAATGAACGCCGACACCTCGGCGCGGCGTTGCGAACTCGTTCCTTTTTGGTCCCCTTCCCCGTGGAATTCGGCTGCGGCCGATGTTGCCCAAGCCATTCACCGGCGCCCCTTGCGTGCCGTCATCGGCGGAATCGACGGGGAAAGCCTGCACCTAGCGGCCACGATCGCCACCAAGGCTCGCGTTTTGCTTCTCTCCGGATGCTCCACCGACAAGTCGGCAGTTTTGTCGGGCGTCCCATGGGTGTTTTCCTGTTTGCCCGACGACGGTCGCATTGCTTCGTCCTTTGCCCAAACTGCCGCAGCCCACAAGTGGCGTACGGTTTGGATCCTGTCGGACAGCAGCCATGACTCACGAACATTTTGTCGTGAGCTGGAAAACGCCTTGAATCCCCGGGAAACCCGGTTGCTGCGGAAGTTCGTCGTCGGGCAATCGGCGCTGTCGCACGAGATCCTCGCAGCTCTCGCCGACGACGTGCCGGACGTCGTCGTTGTTTCCGCTGATCCATCCGCTGCCGCATCATGGGTAGACGGCCTTCGACATGCCGACTACGCCGGCGCCGTCTTCGTCGGCCCCCTTGCTATGCGCCGCCGATTTTTCGAAAACGCTACCGACGACCTCGGCAACGTGTGGGGACCTCGCCTTGTCGAACAGCGAAGCGACGATTCCTTCGCCCGTCGGTTTCGGCAACGATTCGGTCGCATGCCCGACGCCACAGCGTACGGCACCTACGATGCGGTTTGCCTCGCGATCACCGCTCTTCGCAAGCACGGCGACGCCGACTGCCTTACGCTGTCCCGGTATATTCGCCGACAAGCGCCATATCACGGCGTCTCCGGAAAGCTGATCTGGGACACCGCCGGTAGCGTCGTCCGCGATGTTCCCTTACACGATCTTGTCGCTTTGAAGTCCGAGTTCCGGGAACCACCGGCCCATTGACGACCGGCTGCTCGGCATGTTCCCGTCCAAAAGAAAACACGCCGCCGAACATGGCAGCGTGTGGTGAAAATCACGGCTTATCGTCGAACGCACGATATTCGGATCAAACCTCTTTCGCGTCGATCCACGACATCATGCGACGCAGCTTGCGGCCGACCTGTTCGAGCAACTGCTCGCGGGCGATCTGCCGCATCCGCTTAAACGCGGGCGCGTTCGCCTTGTTTTCGAGGATCCATTCCCGCGCGAATTCACCCGTTTGGATCTCTTTGAGAATCTTCTTCATTTCCTTGCGGGTTTCTTCGTTGATCACCCGCGGCCCACGCGTGTAATCGCCGTACTCGGCGGTGTTCGACACGCTGTAACGCATGTAGGTGAGCCCGCCTTCGTAGAACAAATCGACGATCAGTTTCAACTCGTGTAAGCATTCGAAATACGCCAGCTCGGGCTGATATCCGGCCTCGACAAGCGTTTCGAAACCGGCTTTGATCAATTCGCTGACCCCACCGCACAACACGACCTGCTCACCGAACAAGTCGGTTTCGGTTTCTTCGGCGAAGGTGGTTTCGATCACGCCCGCCCGAGTGCCGCCGATCCCCTTCGCGTAGGCCAACGCGATCGCTTTGGCATCTTCCCCGGCGTTCGGTCCAAGAGCGACCAGACAGGGAACGCCCGCCCCACGGACGAATTCCGATCGAACGAGATGGCCGGGACCCTTGGGGGCCACCAAGACGGCGCAGACACCTTCCGGGAAGTCGAATTGCCCGTAGTGCACGTTGAAGCCGTGCGAACACACGATAATGTTGCCCGGCTCGAGATTGTCGCGAATCTGGCTGCGGAAGACGTCGGCCTGGATTTCGTCGGGCAAGAGAATCGTGATCAAGTCGGCCTGCTTGACCGCTTCCGGCGTCGACAGCGGTTCGAACCCGTGCTCGACAGCCAACTTGTAGTTGTCGGTACCCGGCAACTCGGCAACGATGACGTCGATCCCGCTGTCGCGCAAGTTTTGGGCATGGGCGTGTCCTTGCGAACCGTACCCCAGAATTGCCACTTTCTTGCCTTTGAGGACCGCAAGATCAGCGTCCTTGTCGTAATAAATTTTCGCGGGCATGATGTCTTTTGCTCCTTGGTAAACCGTGTCATGTTCCGGCCGCTAGGCCGATGTCGTGCCGATTTTTCTAAATTGGAAACGTGTATCCGGGCTATATGCTCCCATCGCGTTCGGAAATGCGATGCGCATCCGACTACCGTCAATCCGAGTTGCCGTTGCTCGACGTGCTGCCGCGCACCATCGCGATACGCCCCGTTCGCACCAGCTCGATGATTCCGAAAGGACGCATGAGGTCGATGAACGACTCGACCTTCTTTTCTTGGCCCGAAATCTCGATGATCAACGATTCCGGACCGACATCGACGATCCGGCCGCGGAAAATATCGGTGAGTTCGCGGATCTCACTCCGGCGTCCCGGTGGGGCCGCCACCTTGATCAACATCAAGTCGCGTTCGACGTAGTCCTTCGAGCTGATGTCCTCAACGCGAACGACCGTTACGATCTTCTCAAGCTGCTTACGGACTTGCTCGAGGACATTCGTGTCGCCCACGACGACGAACGTCATCCGCGACAGCTTGGGGTCTTCTGTTTCCCCCACGGCGAGACTGTCGATGTTGTACCCGCGGGAAGCAAGCATCCCCGAAATATGGGACAGCACGCCGGGTACGTTGTGAACCAGGGCACACAAAACGTGTCGCATGCGGATAGTCTCCCAGCCAACATAAAATCGCTATGATATCCTTGCCCGGTCCCATGGACAAGGGACGCAGCGGAACGGTTCACTCCGGCGATGGGCGTCCGATCAGCAATGCGTTGCCGAAGTTCGCCATCGACGCGTCGGTTACCGGCGGCGTCGAGCGCGCTTCGGGGTATCCGCTCCCCCCAATACGCGGAAGACGTAGGAGAGTATCGTCAGGCATCCGACGACCGCCAATAGATTCCGAATCCGTTCGCCGACGGTAGCACCCAGCAAGTCCTCGAAGCCGATGACAACCTCCTGAGGTGCCGCGGATGAAGGTTCGGCCTCGTTCGCCGTGGTCGCAGCGGGCGACGTCTCCGTCCGAGCGTCGTCAAAGTGCGTCTGCGAACCCGCCACCGGCGTATTTTGCGCAGGCGAGACGCCGGCTACCGAAGGCGGCCTTTGTTCGGCTAACCTCGACGAAATCAACGATTCGGGCCCCGCTCGGCTGGACGGGGCGGCTTCGATTCTACGGGCGTTATCTCGAACAGGCGGGTGAGTCGATGCAGAAGGATATGAAGCGATCGGCCCCGCCACCGAAGAACCATCGTCTTCTGACGGCATCGCCGGTCGATGTTGGCTGATTCGTGGCGAGCTCTCCGGCCGCATCGGAAGCGTTTCCCCAATGGAATTCGTGGATTGCCGTGTCGGGGATGATGGTTTCGTTTCGTACGGTAGCGATCGGGAACGCGAGGAAGCGCTTGCTTGTTCGGCAGGCAATTCAGAGACGCCCGCCGAACCGGTCGCGACACGCGAAGGCGCAAGCACTTGCGACCAATTCGGCGCTGAGGAACCAACCTTTGCACTCGCCGCGCTGTTCGGACGCGACAACGACGCCACGGGTAACGCCGGAGAGCCAGAAACAGGTTCCGTGCTTTCGGAGTCGGTCGACGAGGTAAGCGATTGCCGCGTCCGCCGCGCATCGTGCGATGAATTCATCACCGTACCAATCGGCGACCACGAGGGCGACTCATCGGATGCCCGACCTATCGCCCCGCCGACCGACGGGGCGGCCTCGGCCGCGACGTTCGCGTATTTGGGAGAATCGGCCTGTCGTTCATTCACTTCGCGGGCCGGTGCAATCGATGCAGAAGGAGGCGTCGGCTGCCGGACGGGTTCTCCCACCGTTTGTCCCGGCGCAGAGGCCAACATCCCCGCGGGAGGCGGCGGAAGATTGTAGAACGGATCCTTCAAGTCGGCCAAGAACCAACGCACCCGCCCGCAATACGAGCCCATGGTTTCCCGATTTCCGGACCCGAACAAAACACCGGCTAGCTCGCCTTTGGCGTTGAAGATCGGTCCCCCCGAGTCGCCTTGTCGCGCCGTCGTGTCCAATTCGACCATCTCAAAGGGATGATGCATACTCGGCGCCACGTACTGCGTACACCGTCCGAAGGCCATTCGGTAATTCCCGCTACCATAGCCGGCGATCGCCAAAGGATCTCCCGGTTTGGGAGCTTCGACGGCTATCGGAACCGGATCGACGGGAGGTTTCCAAATTGCAAGCGCCGCCAAGTCCCAGTCTTTGTCTACTTTCATGACGGTCGCCGGCGACACGAAGCCGCACGGAAACTTGACCAGAATCGTTCCCTCGGCATCGCGAACGACATGCCAATTGGTGATCACCAAGCCGTGGTGCTCGCTGACGGCGACCAAGGTTCCCGAGCCCAACGAGGCGCCGTTTCGTTCGACGGCAATAATGCGGGCGACAGCCGGATGGGGCTGTTGCGCAGGCCTTGCCCCACCGTGGGCCGCCTGTTGAACCAGGGCCACGGTGACCAGTAAGATCGGCAGAGACACAGGTCGGGAGAGCACCACAAGTTGCCACCGTCGCGCAGGGTGGGGGAGCCGCACGACGTTCTTCATGTCTTTGCGACCTTCGAACGACGTTCGGACTTTCGTTTTGCCTCGTTGGCGACGATGCGCCGCAACAATTCGCGACGCAGTGCCTTCAGTTTTTCCTGGTCCGACGACCGGAGTTTTTCTTTGTCGCTTCGCGATTCAGACATAACGAGTCAGGCAGCGATGGGCCTGCCCCCTTTGAGGTCTTCGTCACGGGGAGGGAAATCACGTCCGTCGTTGTATTCGTCCTTGAGCCGCTGTAGCTCGGCACGAAATGCCTGCTCGACGAACTTCGTCAATGTCAAGCGAGCGGGATAGCCCCCGAGAAACACCGCTGCATCTCTCGCTTCTTCCAACAAGTCGGCGGGAACATACAACGTTGCACGAACCTTTTTCCCGGATCGGTACGACACGAGCGCAACCCTCGGTTGTGTAATCTGTCGTAAACGAGATCGCGTCCCGACAGCGCAGCTTGCCTATCTTTTGGCGACAAAACGTCGGACGTTATCACACAACGTCGGCAATCTCGAATTGCTTCTGCGACAAACCACGCGACCTCGGCAATCTTTGCGCATACACCGCAGTTTCACTTCAACAAAAGCCCCTACCCCGCCATTGCGGCTCGGAACATGCGGCATCATCGGCTGCCAAATTGGCAGATGCGGTCCCCCAATTCAGCCGGAATGGCACGCACGGGAGCGCCAGGCGTACCGCCGCCCTTACGCAAGATGACCACAAGTGACTGTCATTTCGGCACTTAAGTCGCCCAACAAAGACTGGCACGGAACTTGCTAAGAGGAAGGGCAACCAATGGGGCGCGCAAAGGGTGCGCCGTTGAACCGACCAGGTCTCCCTCGGTCGAGTGGTTGAGTCAAGAACGACCCGTGTGAAGTCCGTACACACATTTTCTCTTTGGAGGCTGATCCGACATGGCAAAGAAGAAGGCAGCGAAGAAGAATTCGGAACTTGCGCTTCAACCGATCGGCGATCGGGTGGTGGTTGAGCGAGAACCGTCCGAAGAAACCACCGCCGGGGGAATCGTCCTTCCCGATTCGGCCAAGAAGAAGCCCTCGCGGGGTACCGTCGTCGCCGTCGGCCAAGGTCGCTTGCTCAGCAGCGGCGAGCGCACCGAGATGCAGGTGAAAGTGGGTGATCGCGTCTTGTTCAGTTCGTACGCCGGCGACGAATTCCGCATGGGCGATCAGGAACTCGTACTTTTGCGGGAAGAAGACATCCTGGCGGTCATTGAGTGATCCAAACTGGGAACACGCCGGACGAATCGCCCCTTCTTGCCTCGTGGGAACCGATCTTCATGCACCGTCCGGCCATCGAAACATGAGATTTAAAGGAGACGAAGCAATATGGCCAAGATGATTGCTTTCGATCAGGAAGCCCGCGAAGCGATGCGACGCGGCGTCAGCAAGCTCGCCAAAGCCGTAAAAGTGACGCTCGGCCCCCGCGGCCGGAACGTGATCCTCCAGAAAAGCTTCGGCTCGCCAACCGTCACGAAAGACGGCGTGAGCGTCGCCAAAGAAATCGATCTGGAAGACGTCTACGAAAACATGGGCGCCCGCATGGTCCGCGAGGTCGCCTCGAAAACCAGCGACGTCGCCGGCGACGGGACCACGACCGCGACGATCATGGCCGAAGCCATCTTCAACGAAGGCCTCAAGGCTGTCGTGTCGGGTGTCAATCCGATCGGTTTGAAGAACGGCATCGAAAAGGCGGTCGCCGACATCACCGACAAGCTCCGGAAGATGTCGATCAACATCAAGACGACCAACGAAATGGCTCAAGTAGCCACGATCGCCGCCAACAACGACGCCGAAATCGGCAAGTTGTTGGCCGAGGCCATGGAAAAAGTCGGAAAGGACGGCGTCATCACCGTCGACGAAAGCAAGAGCACCGCGACCGAGGTCGAATTCGTCGAAGGGATGCAGTTCGATCGCGGCTACCTCTCGCCCTACTTCGTGACCGACCCGCAAAAGATGGAG
>CAYVVR010000104.1:0-9936 GCA_964454655.1 uncultured Planctomycetaceae bacterium
TTATCGTGAACCCAAAAGGGCACATTCCCATGGCCAAAACTCCTGCCGAATTTCTCGAAGAACTCTTCGGCCTGTCGGGCCAAACGGCCGTCGTCATCGGCGGTGCCGGCGAACTCGGCGGCGCATTGTGCGCCGGGCTGATGCAAGCCGGAGCCAACGTCGTCGTCGCCGACTTGAACGAACAGGCCTGTCAATCGCGAGTGGAAAAGCTTCGCGAACATGGCGATCACGTACGCTATGTGACGGTCGACGTCACGAAACGTTCCTCGCTGGAAAACCTGCTGAACGAAGCCAAGCAAGTGACCGGGCGTGTCGAAATCCTGGTCAATTGCGCGGGCATCAACCTCGGAACGCCGTTTTTGGAACACGATCCCGCGAAATGGGATCAGATCATGGCGGTCAATTTGAAGGGCACCTTCGAAGCGTGCCAAGTGTTCATTCCGCACATGCTCGAGATCGGCGGCGGATCGATTCTCAATATCGGCAGTGTAACATCCCATTTGCCGCTGTCGAAGGTGTTCGCCTACGCCGCATCGAAAGCCGGAGTGGTCAATCTCACTCGAGGTATCGCCCAAGAATTCGGCGACAAAGGGATCCGCGTGAATGCGATCTGCCCCGGTTTCTTCCCGGCGGAACAGAATCGCAAGCTGCTCGACCAAGAGCGAATCGACAACATCATGAAGCACACACCGATGCACCGATTCGGCGAGCCGCACGAATTGGTCGGTGCCGCGTTGTGTCTGTTGTCGCCCAAGGCCGGCAGCTACATCACCGGCGCCGCCTTCAACGTCGACGGCGGGTTTACCTGCGCTTGGTTCTAACGAACCGGCCGTGGGCAACTTCGAATCGTCTAGCGAAGCCGGAAGATGCGCATTCGCGTCTTCCGGCTTTTCGCGCGCACGCGAACCGAGGTTTCGGCTTCGGACGGCGGCCCGAACACGATCTATGGATGGCGACTCAACCGGAAAATGGGCAGCATCATCGCCATTCCGATCGACCCGACGACGACGCCCATGAACATGATCATCGCGGGTTCGAGCATCGAAGTGACGTTCTTGACGCCGTATTCGATATCGCGGTCGTAGAACTCGGCGACCCGCAACAAAACCTTGCCGAGCTTACCCGACTCTTCACCCGAGGCGATCATCTGCACGAGCAAGTGCGGCACCAAGGGGTTGTTCCGCAAGGCATCGCAGATTTGCTTACCGGTCGAAATTTCTTCTTTTACGTTTTGCCACAAGTCGTAGTACAAGACATTTCCGGCCACGGCGGCACACAGATCGAGGGATTCCAACACAGGAACGCCGGCCTCGAGCATCGTGCCCAATGTTCTCAAACTACGGGCGATGGCCACCTTGCGCAACAACGGTCCGATCAAGGGCAATCCCAGCTTCACTCGGTCGATTTGCCGCCGCCCGGTTTCGGTTCGCCCGATGAAATACCAGGCGGCAATGACGGCCGCGATTCCTCCGATCCACGCCCACCAATAGCCCGTCGCCAAGTCGGAAACGGTCATCATGAACTTGGTGATGCCCGGCAAGTCGACGTGCCGAGCTTGAAAGATCGGCATGAATTTCGGCATCACGTACGTAAGCAGAAACACCGTGACGGCCACGGCGAAACAGAGCATCACCCCGGGATAAATCATCGCCCCGCGAATCTTGGCCCGCGATTCGAGTTGTGCGCGTTGGTACGCGGCGATCGTTTCCAACATTTCACCCAAGCTACCGGTCGCCTCACTCGCCCGGACCAAGGCCACGTATGTTTCATCGAAGTACTTGGGATGCTTTTTGAGGGCCTTCGAGAAATCTTGCCCCGCCTCGACGTCGGCGCTGATCGCCTTGAGCACGCGGCGAAGCGTGGGATTCCGCTCTTGCTCGACGATCGCTCGCAACGCCGAAGACAACGCCACGCCCGTATCGACCATTACCGCCAATTGGTTCGTGAGGTAGACGATTTCGGCCCGGGTGACGACTTCGAACAGGGCCAAGCTATCGTCTTCTTCCGCCACCAATTCGAGAACTCGCAATCCCTCGCGCGTAAGCTGCTCCCAAGCCTCTTCTCGAGTGGCGGCTTCCAACGTCCCTTCGATAATCTTCCCGATGGCGTTCTTGGCGCGATAGTTGAAAACCTCGACAGCCACGATTGATGTTCCTCGTCAAAGGCATCGACAAAAATCAGGTTTCGCCCAACCCGGCATCACCGACCACGTGCAGAACCTCTTCAACGGTCGTCAATCCTTCCTGCACCTTTCGAAAACCGTCGATTTGCAGGCTCTGCATTCCGTTTTGTTCGGCCAAGCGGCGCAACTGATGCACGCTGGGGTTCGTTACGATGCTGTCGCGGATTTCGTCGGTGATGATCAGCAATTCGTGGATGCCCAAACGCCCGCGATAGCCCGTATTCCGGCATTGCCGACAACCGACGCCCTTGTAGAACGTCTCGATCGGGCATCCCATCTTTTCCAGTGCGCGACGTAGGCTGCGGGGCGGTTCGTATTCGGCCCGGCATTTCGGACAGATCCGCCGCACCAACCGTTGGGCCAACACCGCGTTCAGTGCCGCAGCAATCAAGTACGGTTCGACGCCCATGTTGATCAGCCGTGTAACGGCCGAAGGGGCATCGTTGGTGTGCAAGGTGCTGAACACCAAGTGCCCGGTCAAGGCCGCCTGGATGGCGGTTCGCGCGGTCTCTTCGTCGCGCACTTCGCCGACCATGATGACGTCGGGATCCTGCCGCAGCAGCGTCCGCAAGGCGGTGGAAAACGTGAGCCCGATTTTCTCTTGAACCTGAAACTGGTTGACCAAGGGCAGGTTGTATTCGATCGGATCTTCAACCGTGCAGACGTTGTTTTCCATCGAACTGATGGCGTTCAGGCAGGCATACAACGTCGTCGATTTTCCGCTGCCGGTCGGGCCTGTCGCCAAGATGATGCCGTTCGGGGCTTGGATGGCTCGTCGCAAACGAGCGAGAATGTGTTCGGCGAACCCGAGTTCTTCAAGATTCAACGAGACGCTGCGCGTATCGAGCACGCGGATGACCGTCTTTTCGCCCCGCGAGCCGGGAAACGTATTCACGCGGAGGTCGATCTTTCGGCCGTCCAACAAGACGTTCACGCGACCGTCTTGAGGCAGTCGCCGCTCGCTGATATCCATCGACGCCATGATCTTGATACGACTGGTCACGGCGTTCGTGAGGTGACTGGGAACGTCGAGGGCCTTGTGCAACCGGCCGTCCACGCGGTACCGTACCCGCAGGCACCGTTCGCCGGGCTCGATATGAATGTCGCTGGCGCCCTCTTTGACGGCGTTGTAAATGATGTAGTTGACCAGCCGGATGACGGGCGACTGTCCGGCGACCTCTTCGATGTCGCCGATATCCTCGATGGCGTCTTCAATGAGCGTGACGTCGGCGCTGTCGGAATCTTCGATGATGTCGTCGATGACGAACACCTTCGAGTTCGGCAACGACGATATCATCCGGCGGATGTCCTTCGCCGTTGCAACGACGACCTGAACCTCCAATCCGGTCAGCGAGCGAATTTCTTCGGCCAGAAACATGTTCGACGGTTCCGCCACGGCAACCGTCAACACGTCGCGCACCTTGAACAAGGGCAGAACGAGATTGTTTTCGATGTATTCTCGCGGCAGGACGTCGATGATCTTCGAATCGTACAGCCTTGCTTCCAGCTTTGCGAACGGAAATCCGTATTCCGCAGCAAGGCACTCCGAGACCTGCTCTTCGGTACAAAACCCTTCTTCGATCAGGATTTCACCCAAAAGCCGCTGCCGCTCGCTGGTTTTTTGAATGCGCAGCGCCTCGAGCAAATCCTCCTCGGTCAGATATCGCCGCTCGACCAGCAGATCGCCGAGCCGTTTGGAAGTGGCAGTAGATTCGGGATTCATCATGGGAAACGCCTCGCCGCATTCCCTTCAGTGTAGAAATCGCGTTTCCGTCTCACCGCGGACGCACTCGAGTTCACAAGCCTCTGCGGAAGCTACGAACCGCCTCGACGACCCCGTCAAACACTTCGAGATACTGATCCAACCGCGTGATTTCGAAGATGCGTCGATTCATCGCGTTCGCTGTGGCGATCTTCAGCCGTCCCCCTTCGACTTGAAGTCGCTCGTCGGTATCCAACAACTCCGTGAGCGCCTCACTGTCGATCAACTCGGTGCCGTCGAGGTCGACGACGATGTTCGACAACCCCAGCTTTCCGACGCATTCGCGAAACGAGGGCAACTGGTCTTCGCCGAATTCACTGGGCGTATGAACGACCGCGACATTTCCGAAGATCTCGGTCGGCAGTTTCACGGTGTCACTCCTCGCCGAATGTGCTGAAACAGCGTCTCGAACTATCGCATGTACCTTGAACGCACAGCCGACGGCCGATCCACCATCGGGGGGCCGCGCAAATATAGCTTTCGGCCGAGCCGCAAAGCGGGTTGCTTACCCCCCGATTTGCAATCTCAGGCAACCACGGATGGAATATTGCATACAAAATGCACCATCAGCGCGTAAAAACACCCCGACCACGAAAGGTGCCTGGGCGGGGTGTGTACATCGCGTCGTCGACCGGGGTTTCCGCCTAAGCCGTGGCCGCCACCGGTCCGATGATTTCCTCGACCAAACTCAAGATATGTCGCGGACTGAAGGGCTTGGCCACCAACGCCGTGACCCCGTACTGCCCACGCAAATCCGATTCTTCGAGCTCGAACCCCTTCGCAGTGAGCAGAATGGTCGGGATTTCGCGAGTATGATCGTGCTCTCGCATCCGCTGGATGAGCCCCAGGCCGTCCAGCCGAGGCATCTGGTAGTCGGTCACTACGATGGCAGGCGATTCCTGCTCGACGATCTCCCACCCCTCTTCGCCGTCTCCGGCCGTCAGCACCGTATACCCGGCACGTTGTAGTTTGAATTGGGCGGCTTTCAGGATCGGCAGTTCGTCGTCACAAAGCAGTACCTTCTTCGCCGAGCCGGCCATGAGCAATGACTCCTCCTCATTATCGAACCGTGTGAACCATCCGCCGCCCCGATCCGCTCATGCGTCGCAAGGGACGCACACCCGGTCCTCAGTCGGCCGCGACCGGCTCATGCTGATTGACCATCGGGATCGTGGCGACAAATACGCTTCCTTTGCCCAGTTCACTCTTCACGCTCAACGTCCCGCCGTGAACGTCTTCCACGATGTGTTTTGCCAACGGTAGCCCGAGCCCCGTCCCCGAGGCCATTTGCGAATCCTTCTTGACGCGGTAGAACCGCTCGAACACCCGTTTGCAATCTTCTTCGCTCAACCCGACACCCGTATCTTCCACCTCGAAAACGACGGCGTCGCCCACCACTCGACTGCGCAAGGTGACCTCGCCGCCGTTGGGAGTGTACTTGACGGCGTTCGACAACAGGTTGATCGCCGCCTGAAGCAACAGATCACGGTCGCCGAGTACGGGCAGATACAGCGAACTCAGCTCCTTGTGCATCGTGATTTGCTTCGCTTCACCCTGCGGCGCCACGATGCGGAAAGCGTCGTCGAGGATTTCATTGAGCGCCCGCGGTTCCTTCTTCACCTTGATCACGCCGGCTTCGATGCGTGCCAAGTTCAAAAGGTTGTCGATCAGCCGTTGCAAGCGGTCGGCCTGACACTGAATCGTTTCGAGGAATTCTTCGCGCGTTTCTTCGTCCTCCGCGTCGCCGTCCACCAGCAACTCGACGTAGGCGCGGATCCCGGCCAAGGGGGTTTTCATCTCGTGGCTTACGGCCGAGACGAATTCGGCATGTCGCTGCCGCAGTTGCTGCAAGTCGGTCATGTCGCGAATGACGGCCACGAGGAACTGCCGCGGACCTTCGCCGATTTTGCGGGTAAGCACGCGAAGCGTTTTCGAATTTTGCGGATCCTCGCCGATTTTCAGCTCGCGGACGCGTTCCGCTGTGCGTTTGTGGCGTAAATCTTCCAGCAGGACGTCCCGCACCTCGGCCAGTTGGATCGCCTCGACGATCGTGCGACCGTCCTCCCGAATCGCTTCGGGAGACAAGCCGAACAGCTTACAAGCGGCGGGATTCGCCGATTCGATCTTTCCGTAGGAATCGGTCACGAGAATCGCATCGGGCATCGCGTCGACAAGCACCCGATTCAACTCCAACTCTTGCACGATACGCTGGATCCGCATCTCGGAGGCGACTTGCTGTTGCTCGGTAAGCAACGTTCGCTCGTGCAAGCTCGAAATGCGCTCTGCGATCTCGGTGAGAATGTCGCGCCATTCGCCTCCGCCGAATCGTGCGCGAATGTGAGCGGGATCCATCTCGCCGCCTTCGTCGCGACACAAATCGACGATGGCACAAAATGCATCCTTCGCTTGCCGACGCGAGAAAGCAAAGATCACCATGATGGCCAGGGCCCCCAAGGTCGCGATGCCCAAGGAAACCATCAACGCCCCGGGAGGCAACACGCCTCCTGCAACTTGATAACGAGCCGTCAGGGCAAAAGCACAGCCCAAGCCGCCCAGCGTGATCCCGACGGCTGCCAGGTATCCGTTTCTGAAGAAGATTTCCTTCCACATGCCGATCGCGCTCCCGCGATTTGGGACGCCACTCCGGAGAAACTTCGGGTCTACACGAACCCATCCGAAGCACGGCTCCGGAAAGCGTCCAAAACTCCCGACGCAACTTCACTGCCGGATGCACTCGACAACGAACCCAAACTCAGCTGCCCCGGTTGTCGTGTCGCAACGTCGAGAAGGATGCGCGAAGGCTGAACTGCCTGATAACCGCTCGCTTTCGGCGAGGCTAAGGCAGGCGATACCTGGCATAGCGGGGCTCCAACGACACCGCCAGCCGAAAATTCGCCTCGGCTTCTCGTTGCTGCCCCAGCTCAGCTTGCACGCACCCCAGCAAAAGATAGGATAGGGGATTGCGCTTGTCCAATGAGATTGCGGTGTCGAGATCACGCTTTGCTTGAGCGGCTCGCCCCACCCGCCAAAGAGCTAGTGCGCGGGTCTGATAAAAACGAATAGAACGGTTTTGCGGCAACGATTCGGAAGACAAGAGGTCGACTGCCGCTTCGGGGCATCCCATTTCCATCGCGGTCAGGGCTCCCCGGCAAGCCGCTTCTACGGGATCAGCCGACCGGGCTGCCAGCTCGCGAAGCAGCAAAACGCCCTCTTGCCGTTCTCCCGCCTGTAGGGCCTCGCAAGCCGCTGCCAAGAGCTCGCGGTCTTCAGCAGACAACCGCCACGTTTTTGCGTCTGCTTGAGATTCCAAAACCTGTCGGCCGACCTCTACCGCCTCGTCGCTGTATTCTCGCGTATCTTGTGCGTTCGTGCCTTCGTCCTTCTTAGCGGTCCCAAGCTCCTTCGCCGCTTCGTCTTTCGCCGCGGGCGCCGAATCACCAAGGGGAAGCCGCCCTCGAACGAGCGTTTCGAGTCGCCTCGGGTCGGCAAACCGAACGTTTTCCGGCAGCTTTCCCGCGGCATCGAGAGTCCCCACCCCATTGTCGATTTCTGCCCCGACTTCTGCACGGAAAGAGTTCTCATCCACCGGTGCACTGCCGGGCAAAACATCGCCCCGGACGGCCTCGTTTGCCCTTTTCGGCTCGGCAACTTCCGAAGGCTGCGACGCCTCGTACGACGTGATGACCACTTCCCCCGGCAACGGCTCGTCGAGTGTCGTGTCGTCTACTTCGGGGCCACAGGTGACATCGTCGGAAAGCGAAGGCCCGCCCTCCGGTACTTCGGCAAGCTTGCGAGCCAAGGCAAGCACCCGAGGATCATCCGGAGATCGTCGCAGCGCCACCGCGAGTTTTTCTTCGGCCTGATCGTATCGCCCGGCGCGGTACAGACGCTCCGCTTCGAGGATCGCGATCGACGCATATTTTCGTTCAAAATCGGCTTCGACCGCCTCTTTTCGGGCGATCCGCTGCGGTGTAACGTCTTCCATCGGTTTCCAACCGGGAACCGACGCACAACCGGCGACCGCCAATACCCCCGCCACCAAGGCCCCGTAGCGGAACGAAACCTCCTTGTACCATGTGTTTTCCATCGACGAACCTCCTCAAGGGGTTTCCGTACCGGCCGTTGCCGCGTCGTCTTCCAAGAGGATCTCTTCGGACATCGGCGTGAGCGGAACGGGCATGCCGCTCGCCTGGAGCCGCTGCCAGATTTCGGCTCGAATCGCGATCGCATCGCGACTGGTCGGATCGAGATGGACGGCCATTTCCGCTTGTCGTAACGCGGCGTGCAGGTCGCCCGCCAGCATCGAGTTTTCAGCTTTCCGGGCATACGATCGGGCCAGTGATCGCTTACCGAGCGGGCTCATTTTCTCGGCGTACACGTTCTGTCGCCGATGGAATTCGCAAGCGGCCTGCTCGCCTTCGGCACACATTTCGCCGTCCGTGACGATGCGAGGCGTAATCAGCACGATGATCTCTTGACGCTGGATGGTTTCGGTCCGATTTCGGAACGCCGCACCCACGAACGGAAGATTTCCAAACAAGGGTACCTGGTTGCCGCTCGATTTGAGATCTTCACGCATCAATCCCCCGATGACGACCGTCTTGCCGTCGGGCACCATGATGTTCGTCGTTACCTGGGTCGTCTCCTTGTTCGGCACCGTCATCGAGTTGGTTACCTCGACCGACCCGGTAGACAACTCCGGATGCACTTCCATGCGAATCAAGCCGTCGGGCGACACGAAAGGCCGCAGAATCAGTTGTGCCCCCACCTTCAAGAACTCGACGCTTTGCGATGAACTGGTCTCGGTAATCGTCGTACTGACGTACCCCAGTTCCTGACCGATCAGGATCTCCGCCTTCTGCTTGTTCACCACCATCAAGTGCGGCGAGGCGATCACGTTCGTATCGCCGATCTCTTCCAGTGCTTGCACGAACGTCGAAAACGTACTGTCGAGGAACCCGATCTTCAGTCCTTCGCCGTCGAGTTTGACTTCTCCGACACTATCTTTCGGGGGCGCCCCCCAACCAAGCTTGATGTGTCCTTCGTTGCGAAGCAGCTCGAAGCTGACGCCGAATTTGTCGGTGTCGTCGAGTTTGACCGAGAGGATCATCGCCTCGATGGCCACCTGGGGAGGTCGTCGATCGACGCCCTCGATAACGCGATCGATCTCACGCAAGACCCCTTCGTAGTCCTTGACGACGACCACATCGCCCCCGGCGTAGGCATCACCGCCGGCCTTTTGCGAATCGGGGGCGATCCCGACCTCTGCCGGAGAAGAAATCGCCACGACGCCGATCTCCGGCGTCAGCAGGGGTGTGATCAATTCCTTCAAGTCGGCGGCAGGAACGTACTTCGTGCGATACACCCGAGTTCCGACTCGGTCGCCCGCCCGTTCCAACACCTTCAAGTCCTCGGGCGTTCCGACGAACACGAAACGACCCCGGCGATGCGCCACGTATCCGGTCGCATCGAGGACGGCCTGGAGCGCTTCATCCGCCGTCACACCGGCCAGCGAAGCGGTAATCTGCCCGGTCACGCTTTTTCCGGCAATGATATTGAGCTTGCCCACTCGGCTCAGGGTTTCGAGGGCTTCCCGCACATCCGTATCGCGGAAATTGATGTCCAACCGCTCGTCTTTTGCGAATTCTTCCGGCGAAGAGCCGCCTTGCTGCACCGTGACGCGGGGTGACGAACCTGATGCCGCGTCGGTCGATTCGGACTCGGGTCCGGCAACGTCAAGCTCCGACTGCGTTGGAGGCGTGATTGCGGCCGGATCGATGAGCGTCTCTTCCTCATCGGCCGGTGCCGTCGCCTCGAGCACGCGGATTTCCGTCCCACCCTGAGATTGATCATCCCCTTGGGCCTCGGCAAAAAGAACCGAAGGCGTCTCCGGCAGGGGGATGCCTTGCGCTTTCGCCGCCTCGCTCAACACCGATTTCAGATCGGCTGCCGAACCGCCGAGTCCCGGCACAGACTTGCCGAGCAATTGCCC
>CAYVVR010000105.1:0-9904 GCA_964454655.1 uncultured Planctomycetaceae bacterium
CACCTCTACCATGACCACGTGCGGGTGGTGGCGCACGACGCTTCGTGCCCGTTGGCCGATCCCGGTTGCGGACACGGTTGCGACCACGACCGCGAAGCCGCCGACCAAGCCGAACCGTCGCAAGGAGATACGCCGTGATCGACTTCTTCGTCGACATGACGGTGAACCCGTTCTTGCTGACGGGGCTGCTCGCGGGCATCTTGGCCGCCGTGGCGTGCGGATGCGTCGGGCCCTACGTCGTCACGCGGCGAATCACGTTTCTCAGCGGAGCGATCGCGCATATCGCCGTCGGCGGCGTGGGCGCCGCCCTCTTTCTGGCACATCGCTTTCCGCAATGGTTCGCCTGGTGCGATCCGCTGTACGGCGCCACCGTGGCGGCCTTGGCGGCGGCCGTCCTCATCGCCTGGCTTCGACACCGGGTGCACGAAGGCACCGATACGCTCATCGGGGCCATGTGGGCGGTAGGGATGGCGTGCGGAATTCTGCTGAGTAAATTCACACCCGGGTACCAAGGCGAATTGATCGGCTACTTGTTCGGCAGCCTCTCGTTCGTCCATTGGCGGCAAATCATTTGGATCGGCTGCCTCGACCTGATCGTTCTGATCACGGTCTTCTCGTGTCACAAACGCTTGATGGCCGTGTGCCTCGATCCGGAACAGGCCGAATTGCAGGGTATCTCGGTACTGGGCACGAATACGCTGCTGTTGTGCCTGGTGGCCTTGACGGTCATCTGCCTGACGCAGGTGGTGGGATTGATCCTGGTGATCGCGTTGCTCACGCTCCCGGCGGCCACCGCCGGCCACTACGTGCAAAGCATGAAACGGCTGATGCTCTTCTCGACGGTCCTATCGCTGGGGTTGACCACGCTACCGCGAATCGCGGTCTACGGAACCGCCGTCAGCCCCGAAGCGGCGATCGTGCTCTCTGCGGCGGGCGTGTACGTGGCCGGTGTTCTCTGGTCCCGCTTTCGAACGCGTTAGCTTCGGTGGCGCTCGCCTGAGCCCCCGGGGGTGGCGTCGGCACAGCCCAGATTTCCTGCATCACCCACCTTGCCCGAGCGACAAAATTCCGACCAGCCAACAAAAGTATCCGAATGTAGCAACGATGCCGACCATCGCGAATACCGCGCATACACCACGCCGCACGGGGGGCTTGGCTCGTTTCCCTTTCGGCGTATTTCAGCCGTCACCGTCGCTACAAGCTGCCTTTTCGAAAGCAGGAATGCGTAATTTCGTGCCGGTGTACAGCTAAAACGACATCCACGTGGCAAAAACCGGCATAAACTTTTGCCCATTTCCGCCGGTCGCGCGCACGAATTGCGATCTATCGTTTCGAGGAAACATGCTTCGCGAGTGCCCCGCTTCTCGCGCAACTCGTACAAGATCCCCAAGGGTCCCTACGCATTTGTCTTGGAGGTTGACGGATGAAATTCACAGTCGGAAAAAAGCTCTACACGCTTTCGGGCGTGCTCGCCGCGGCGTTGGTCGTGGTCGGCGGACTGGGGTACTGGGCGGTGAGTTCGGTTCTTTCGACTCAAGAAACGATCTTGGCCGAAAAGGTGCCTCTGCTCGATATGGCCATGGAAGCTCGCATCGCAACCCAAGATCTCGACGCGGCCACCGAAGCGTTACGATCGGCCGACGAGCCCGCTGAAATCGACGCGGTCAAGGCCGAAATCGACGATGCGGCTGCGGCCTTCGAGATGTTCTGCACGGCGATTACCGAAGGTACCGACGCGTTTGCCTCGAAAACGGTTGAACGCGGCGAGTACGCCGGAAAAACGATGCTCGAGCTGTGGAACACCGAACGCGCCGGAGAGACGATCTACCCGGCTGGCGAGAAAACGGCCGCCGCGGTTCGACGTGCCGAAGAGGCGTTCGCCAAACTGCTCGACATGGCCGATCAAATGGTCGCCCTGCAAAAGCAATACGTCGCGATCGTCGCCAAGCCCGCCAAGGCCATGGAAGCGATCGATCCTTTGAAAGACACGACCTGTGATCAACTCGAGGAATTCGCCGAATCGCACAAAGGCAAAGAAGCGGAAGCCGCTACACGAGCCGCCGACGCCGTCGACGCCGCCCTCGACATCCTCGAGTGGATGGTCATGAAACGCGGAACGAACGAGGTTTCCAAGTTCGTCAACCAGTTCACCGAAGCCAAGAAAACGGCGACCGAGGCCGCGGCGATCCTGCCGGCCGAACTTCGTAAGACCGTCGACGACTACTTCGCCCGCGGCCAAGCCGTGTGCGACGATTCGCTTCAACTGCTATCGTTCGCCGAACAACAAGACCAGTTGAACGAACAATTCGACGTCGTCCATGCCCAAATCTATGAGAACTTGGGCGAAGGCCCCGAAGGCTTGGAAACGCTGGTCGACGAGGTCGTTACCGGCGCCCAAGATTCGGCCCGTTCTTTCGCCGCGACATGCGAATGGGCGATCGTCGTGGTAACACTGCTGGCGGCGGTCGGCGGACTCGGCTTGTCGTGGTGGATCGCCGGATCGGTTGCCGGTGCCGTTCGTGAGGTCGTCCGAGTCCTCACCGGTGTGGCCGAGGGCGACTACACGCAAGAAGCACGCGTGACCTCGCGCGACGAGCTGGGCGATATGGCCGAGGCGCTCAACCAGGCGATTCACTCGGTACGCGCCGCGATTCGCGAGATCAGCGAAAGCGCCATGCAGTTCGCCGAAGGTTCCCGCGTGGTCGCTGAAAGCTCGCAATCGTTGGCCGGCGGTGCCCAACAGCAGTCGGCCGCCGTCGAAGAAATGAACGCCTCGATCGAACAATTGACTCGTTCGATCGAAGCGGTCAAGGAAAACGCCCAAGAGGCCGACCGCATCGCCCGGCAAACGAATCACCTGGCCGAGCAAGGGGGCGAAGCCGTTCGCAAGTCGACCGAGGCGATGGACCTCATTCGCAACAGCTCGCAACAAATCGCCGAGATCATCCAGGTCATCTCGGAGATCGCCAGCCAGACGAACCTGCTGGCCCTCAACGCGGCGATCGAAGCGGCGCGGGCAGGCGAACACGGTATGGGCTTCGCCGTCGTCGCCGACGAAGTCCGCAAACTGGCCGAGCGGTCGAACCAGGCGGCCGACGAAATCACCCGCCTGATCAAAGATTCGACCGACCGCGTCGAAGAAGGCGTCGTCCTCAGCCAGCAAACCGCCGAGGCCCTCCAGCAGATCATCGAAGGCGTCACGCAAACTGCCGGCAAGATCGGCGAGATCGCAACCGCCACCGTCGAACAGGCGACCGGTGCCGAAGAGATTTCGCGAGCGGTCTCGAACATCATGGAAGTCACCGAGCAATCGGCGGCCGGCAGCGAAGAGCTGGCCTCCAGCAGTGAAGAGTTGGGTGCCCAAGCCACCGCACTGCAAGAGCTGGTCAGCCAGTTCCGCACGGGAACGGATGCCGAACCGGCGGTCGTCCAAACGGAAGCCTGATCGGCGACGGCCCACACGACAATCGACAAACGCCCTCGGAAGCCGCAAGCTGCCGGGGGCGTTTTTTCGTGCTTGCGTCGAATACGCAAACGACGTTCGCCGATGAGCGGTGCGTCAAATGTAGTACATCTGCGTGTCGTGTTGCCGGGCGTCTTCGAGCAACTGGGCGAACGTGATCTGATCGAGCATTTCCTTTTCCTTCTGCCGCACGCGATTCCAGGCTGCGGCCAGGGCCTTGACGGCAGGCGAATCGGGCGACGAGCTGGCGACGAACCCGTTTCCTTCGCCGCCTTTACCCTCGATGACGTCCATCACTTGCCCGAGCGTGACCTTGTCGGGCGGCACGACCAGATGATACCCTCCGGCCGCCCCGCGCGTACTGGTCACCAGCCCCGCACCTTTCAGTTGCAACAAGATCTGGACCAAAAAACGCGGCGGTACGGCATGCCGCTCGGCGATCTTGCGGATGCGGATCGGCTCGCCCGATCCGTAACGCGACGCCAACTCGAGCATCGCCACACATGCGTATTCGGTTTTCGCAGAAATCTTCATGGAAATCGTCCGTCGCTTGGATCAGTAAACTGTCACCTGGTCTCCGCATCGTCGGCGTCCGATACCGACCGATTCACTCGGTCGTCGCCGTTTCGATCGTCATCGTTCTTCGACGCCGTCCCGCGGGGACCGCACGACCGACGGATCACAAGGTGGAGTATTTTTCCGGGGGCTGCGTGTCGGTCGCCGGCTCTTCGGCCAAGTGCAGTCCACACTCGGTCTTGCCGCGTCCGCTCCAACGTCCGGCCCGTTCATCTTCGCCGGGAAGCACCGGCCGCGTGCACGGTTTGCATCCCACGCTGGGATACCCTCGATCGTGCAGCGGATTGTACGGTACGCCCTCGTCGAGGATCCGTTTCCACACCTGGGCTTTCGTCCAGTCGGCCAGGGGATTCAGCTTGACCAGGCCGAATTTCTTGTCCCAACCGACGATCGGGGCATTGGCCCGGTGCGGGCTTTGGTCCCGACGAATCCCGCTGATCCACGCGTCGTAACCGACGATCTCGCGGCGCAACACGACGATCTTCCGCAAGAAGCAGCAACGGTCGGGGTCGGTCTCGTACAACGGCCCGCCGTGTGCGGCTTCGAATTCTTCGACGGTTTGATCGGGTTTTGCCAGTTCGACCTCGATCCCGTATTTTTCGGCGATGCGATTGCGGGTGTCGATCGTTTCCTGGAACTGATAACCAGTATCCAGGTTGAACACGCGCACTCGCGGCTCGATCTTGGCCAACAGCGACAAGATCAAGCATCCCTCGGGACCGAAGGCGGTGGCCATCGTCAAGCGAGGAAAGTAGTTTTCGACCGCCCAGGCCAAACGCTCTTCCGCGGTGAGCGGTTCGAGCCGTTTGTCGGCCTCGGCAAGAAACGCCAACTCTTCCTCGGTGGGGACGCGGACCTGCGGGGCAGCCTGAGCTGCCGTTCGACGATGCCGGTCCTCGGAGCAACCGTCGCACGCGGTCTTTCGGACCGCGGGCGCAGCGTCATTAGTAATCTTATCACGATTGTTGTCCATTTGGGCTCCCGTCGACTCCAAGATGACGTTGGCCATGGTTTTCCTCCCCGGTGAAAGCGATTTGCATCCCTCGCTCAACGCAATCATACAATTGTTTATAAACAAACGCAAGATCCCGCCTGCCGATTGTATCGGACGAAACGATCGCTCGGCCTTAGCCTGTCTTTTTGCCGTCCGATCGCATCAAAGCAGCCTTTCCACAAAGGCGCAAACGTCTTTCAAAACGCGACAACACACCCCTCATTCGAGGTGGCTTGTGAGCGGTTTCGCCGCAGCGCGGCCGTGGAACAGGGGTGCCCCGGGGCATCGCGGCCCGGGCGAATGAAAGCGGCGAGAAGCGTCATCATCTTGCCGAGACACTTTGGCGAGCTACCGTTGCGAAATCGAAAGCCGATCGACCGGTTCCCCTTAGGGAGTACCTTTGTGGCTGGGCGATCCGGGGCTTGACGCCCCTCGGCCTACCGTTCACGATGACGCGGTACGCGTAGCGTCGGTCGGAGGCCACCCTTTCGACCGGACCTTGTCTTCCCGCCGGCGGCGCTGTTCCCGGTGGGCGAACCTGTCTCGTTTCGTTTCGCTTCCGGCACCAGGCATTATCGAGGAGGAACCTGCACGATGGCCGAAAAGGCGTTCTTGGCGATCGACATGGGAGCTTCGAGCGGCCGCCACGTGGTGGGCAGTTTCGACGGTCGCAAGCTCGTTTTGGAAGAGGTCTACCGGTTCCCCAACGGGCCGGTCGAAGTGCTCGACAAGCTTTACTGGGACGTCCTCGGCCAATGGCAGCACATCCGGAACGGCCTGACCGCCGCCGGAACGAAGTACGGCGAAAAGATCGTTTCGGTGGGCGTCGACACTTGGGGCGTCGACTACGCGTTGCTCGATGCCGCCGGTGAGTTGCTCGGCAATCCGCGGCATTACCGTGACCCGCGTACCGACGGCATGCTCGAAAAGGCGTTTTCGATCGTTCCCAAAGAAGAGATTTTCCGCCATACGGGCATTCAGTTTTTGCAACTGAACACGTTGTACCAGTTGCTGGCGATGAAACTCGAAAACTCGCCGCAACTGGCCGCCGCCGACAAGCTGTTGATGATCCCCGACGTGTTCCACTGGATGCTCACCGGCAACGCGTGCAACGAATACACCGAGGCCACCACGTCGCAGTTCTTCAACCCGGTCGAAAACCGGTGGGCGACGGAACTGCTCGAACAGTTCGGCTTGCCGACGTCGATTCTCGGCGAGGTGGTCCCTCCGGGGACGAATCTGGGCAAGCTGCGACCGTCGGTCGCCGAATCGACGCGACTTTCCGCCGCGGAAGTCGTCTTGCCCGGCTCGCACGACACGGCCAGCGCCGTGGCGGCGGTTCCTGCCGACAGCAAGCCGGGCGAAATCCCCGATTGGTGCTACATCAGCCTGGGAACCTGGGCCCTGATGGGCGTCGAATCGCCCAAGCCGGTCGTGACCGACAAGGCACTGGAACTGAACTTCACCAACGAGGGCGGTGTCGGAAACACGATCCGCCTGCTCAAGAACATCACCGGCCTATGGCTGGTGCAAGAATGTCGCCGCGTGTGGAACGAGGCCGGCAACGACTGGGATTGGGAAGACCTGAACCGAATGACCGCCTCGGCTCCGTCGTTGGTTTCGTTCATCAATCCCGACGCTCGCGACTTCCTTACGCCCTCGAACATGCCGGAAACGATCCGCGAGTTCACCAAGCGGACGGGCCAGCAAGTTCCCGACAGCGAAGGCGCCGTGCTGCGTTGTGCGCTCGACAGCATCGCCTTCCGATTCCGCGAAGTGTTGGAAATGTGTGAATCGCTGATCGGCAAGCGAATCGAGCGAATCCACATCGTCGGCGGCGGCACGAAAAACAAGCTGTTGTGCCAGGCCGCGGCCGATGCCTGCGGACGCCCCGTCGCCGCGGGACCGGTCGAGGCGACCGCCATCGGCAACCTGATGGTCCAGGCATTGGCGGCCGGGGAGGTCTCGTCGATCGCCGAGGCCCGCCAGGTGGTGCGGGAAAGCTTTCCGCTGGACGAATACGAGCCGCAGAACACCGCCGCTTGGGACGACGCCTACGAACGCTACTTGACCGTATGCCGCCAATCATGATTCGCTTACGCGTCGATTGATTGCGGAGTACGAATAGGCCACAATAAACGCCGCCTGGACGACGAGCCGGGCGGCGTTCTTGTTTTCATCCCGAGTGTGCAGGCGACGGTGTACGCCGATACGCCGACCGCCGATCGACTTCAAGACTACAGGAGGGTTCGTCATGGTCCGCGTGGGTATCGTCGGCATCGGATTCATGGGCATGATCCACTACCTGGCGTACCAGCGGGTGCGGGGCGTGAAGGTCGTCGCGATCTGCGAGAAGATTCGCAAACGTCTGGAAGGCGATTGGCGCGACATCAAGGGCAACTTCGGTCCCAAGGGCCGCAAGATGAATCTCGCAGGGATCGCAACCTACGAGAACATCGAAGACATCGTCGCCGACCCGAACGTCGATGTGATCGACGTCTGCTTGCCGCCGTCGCTCCACCCGCAGGCCGCCGTCACGGCGCTCGAGGCGGGCAAACACGTGTTCTGCGAAAAGCCCATCGCGTTGACCGTGCCCGAGGCACAAAACATGGTCAAGGCGGCCAAGAAGGCGGGCAAGCAACTTCTCATCGGTCACGTGCTGCCGTTCTTTGCCGCGTACAACTTCGCGTACAAGGCGGTCGTGTCGGGCAAGTACGGAAAACTGCTGGGCGGCCACTTCACGCGGGTGATTTCCGATCCCTTGTGGCTGCCCGACTTCTACGATCCCAAGGTGTGCGGCGGTCCGGCGATCGACTTGCACATCCACGACGCCCATTTCATCCGGTTGTTGTTCGGCATGCCCAAGCGAGTTCAAAGCGTCGGTCGGATGCGCGGCGAGGTCGCCGAATATTTCAACACGCAGTTCGTGTACGACGATCCGAACCTGGTCGTCACGGCCACCAGCGGCGTCATCAACCAGCAGGGCCGGCCCTTCACGAACGCCTACGAAATCCATCTCGAAAAGGCAACACTGGTGTTCGACTCGTGGGCCGGGTTGCCGGTCACCGTCCTCACCGAAGACGGTCGCGTGCGACGGCCCAAGCTCAAGGGCGGCGATCCCGTCGACGATTTCGCCGCCGAGATGAAAGAAGTCGCCCGCTGCATCGCCAAAGGCGAAACCTCGGCCTTCCTCGACGGCTCGCTGGCCCTGGATGCCCTGAAATTGGCCCACAAGCAGACGGAGTCGGTCGTCAAACGCAAGGCGGTTCGCGTATAATTCGACGAAATGCCGCATCGAACGCGGCCGTGACGATTCCCCTTGATCCTGGGTGCCGTGACAACGATGAGTCGAGAATCCTCCGTCGAACGCGCGAAACTTCCCGTCGCCGAATCGTTGGTGTACGAAGCGTGGCCCTCGATCGGCATGTGGCCGTCGGGCCGTTGGGTCGGCAAGCTGTGGGAAACCCATCCCCTGTTGTCGATCGCGGGCATTCCGGTCGCGCTGGTGCTGTACTTCCGCCGTTTGATTCCGTGGGCGGCGAGGCGTTACCGCGTAACGACCTCGCGTGTGGTTGTCGTCGCCGGATTTCCCGCCCGCGAAGTCGCCGCGCTGGACTTCGACGACTTCGATGCGGTCGAGATCGAACGGCTGCCGGGGCAGGCGGGCTTGCGCTGCGGCGACGTCGTCTTCCGGCGAGAAGGCCGCGAGATCTTTCGGCTGCCCGGCGTGTGGCTTCCCGAAACGTTCGTGGCCAACTGCACGCGGACGAAGAAGGCCGTCGAGGCGGTTGCGGGCGTGCTAAACCGTCCGACGGCCGAAGCTCAGACCGCCGAGACCGGCCAGGCGTGAGCTTCGCGACGAGCACGCACGGCGGCCTTTAGACCTCAACGGCCGGTGGCCGGATAGTAGGGAATCGGCGCATCGGCCGACAAGCCTGCGTCGTACGCATACGGCGAAGGCGCGACCGCATCGAGCGGCGGCAAGCGACGAACGAGCGATATCGCGTCGTCCGTCGTCTTGTCGGAAGGCTCGTCTTGCGACGCATTCGACTCGCGGCGATCGAGGCTCAACACGGGTGCATCGGCGACACCGGCGCGGGGCCGCGGCGAACGGTCGCCCGCCAACATCGTGCCCAGGGGGGCGGCCCGTTTTTCCGCCGGACGCTTGATCGGGACCAAAGGCCCGACGTCCTCGATGCTCGCCTGCCGGTCGTACGCGCCTTGCCCGCTCGTGTACGTACCGCTCGCGCCGTACGGCGATTGCGACGTGTCTTTCGGCCACGCGCCGGAAACCGGCTCGAGGGGCACGACCGCATTCGGTGTCTCGCTTTCGCCCGTGGCAGACGACTGTTCCAAGGTCGAGCGTGCGGCTTGCTCCGGAGCCTTGTAACTGAGGATGCTACGGTCGACCGCCTGTTGCGGCGTCAATTCGTGATCGACGGCCTTCCGATACGCTTCGATCCACGTGCCGGCATCCGACGCATCGAGCGAAGGTTGGGAAGGCGGCGCGTATCCGGTTTCGTAGGTGCCGCTTTCGGCATAAGCGTCGGTATTTCCATCGGCATCGCTGCCGGTTTGCGACGATGAAGCGAACGAATAGGGATCGCTGTCGTCGACCTCACTTGTGTCGATGGCATCATCGTCGCCCCACGAAGATGCCGGCTCGGCTCTCGCCGGCGCCGTTTCTTCGGCCGATTCGCCGGGCGTCGCGGTTTCGTCGCTCTCGTCGGCGTGCCGTTTCTTCTTGCGATTTGCCGCGGTATTTCTCGGCTGGGCATTTCGCGACGACGACATCGTTTCGTCGGATTTGTCAGATTCGTCGATCGTCGTCGAGACGTCGTCGTTCATGGCCGAATCGCTAGCCCGTTCCG
>CAYVVR010000106.1:0-2840 GCA_964454655.1 uncultured Planctomycetaceae bacterium
CCCCCTCGGTCTTGTTGCCGATCGACGACGAAGAAGAAACGATCCACGCCTACCGGCGCGTCGTGTACTTGCCGGCGGCCCATCCGGTCGGTGAGCTGAACGTGACGACGCTGCCGGCCTCGGAAAGCGAGACGGGCGGCTCGGAAGGCGGCGAGTCGGGCGGCGAATCCCCCGATTCCGGCGGATCGGGCGGCTCGCAACCGGGCAACGACGCACCTTCCGGCGGCAGCGGCGGCGATTCCGGTTCCGGGGGAAGCGGCCCCGGTTTCGATCGCGAAATCCCGCAGCCGACGCCCCTTCCGTCGACCGATTCTACCGGCGGCCCCGGAGGAGGTGGACGATGACACGATCGGTACAGCGTCGGCTTTCCCTCCGGTCGCGACTACGGCGCGTGTTGCGTCGGCGGGCGATGGTGCTGTTGATCGTCCTCGTTACCGTTTCGCTGTTGGCGTTGGGCGGCTTGAGCTTTTCCGAGTTGATGCTGGCCGAACGCGAAGGCGTCGATATGTCGGGACGCTTGATGACGGCCGCGGCGTTGGCCGACTCGGGCGTCGAAGCGGCACGCTATCTCGTGTCGCTCGATTCGACCAGCTTGGAGGAAATGGGCGGTTGGTATGACAACCCCGACTGGTTTTCCGGCGTGCTGGTCCAAGATTCGCTTTCGCCGCAAGATCGGGGATATTTCTCGGTCGTGGCGCCCGACACGACCGACAGTTACGCGCAGAGTATCCGCTTCGGCCTCGAAAACGAGTCGGCGAAGCTGAACATCAATAGCGTGTTGTTGGCCGACAAGTATGCCGAAAACGGCGGCCGCACCGTGTTGATGGCCTTGCCCGGCATGACCGAAGACGTGGCCGACGCCATCCTCGACTGGCTCGATGCCGACGACGAGCCGCGCGAGTTCGGGGCCGAGATCGAATACTACGGCACGCTCGATCCGCCGTATGCCCCCAAGAACGGGCCGTTGGAAACGATCGAAGAACTGCTCTTGGTTCGGGGCGTCACGCCCGCCTTGCTCTTCGGCGCCGATACGAACCGCAACGGCATCATCGACGACGGCGAAACCTATCCCGAAAGCCTCGACTCGGTCGACGTGACCGCCTCGCTGGTCGATCCGAGCGATCCGTCGATGATGCGGGGTTGGGCCGCGTACTTGACGCTGTACGGCATGGAACTGAACGTTCGACCCGACGGTTCGGCCAAGATCGACCTCAACTCCGACGACCTGGAAACGCTGTACGACCAGCTTTACACCGAATTCGGTCCGGTGTGGGCGGCGTTCATCGTCGGGTATCGACAGTCGGGCCCGTACACGGGCAACGACGACCCGCAACCGATGACCGAAGACGTCGTCCCCGATCTTTCGAAACCGGCCAAGTTTCAGTTGAACTCGGTCCTCGATTTGATCGGTGTGAGCGTCCGGATGAACGTCGAGGGAGAAGACGATCCGGTCGTCTTCGCCCCCGTGTTCCCCGACGAGCCGCTGGCCGCGTCGCTGTATTTGCCGACCGTGATGGACAACATGACCGCCAACTCGGCCCAAGTGCTGGCCGGACGAATCAACATCAACGAAGCGCCCGACATCTTGCTGTACGGCATCCCGAACATGCCGCCGGACGTGGTCGACGGTATCTTGAGCATGCGACCGCTCGATCCTGAATCGAACGACGATCCGAACTACCAACACGAAACGTGGTTGTATACCGAGGGGCTGGTCAGCCTCGACGAGATGAAACAACTGATGCCGTTCGTGACCTGCGGGGGTAGCGTCTACAAGGCCCAAGTGGTCGGCTACTTCGAGCAGCGCGGCCCGGCCGTGCGGGTGGAAGCGATCATCGACGCCACCGTTCGCCCGGCGAGGGTCCTCTTTTGGCGTGATTTGAGTCACCTAGGCCGGGGGTTCTCGGTCGAAACCCTCCAACTGGGGTATTAGCCCGATTGAGGGGAACAAATTAGGGCATTTCCCCGGCGGTGCGGCGGTCTGTCGGCGCGTGGAACGCGGATTTTCGCGTTGTCCGGCAAAATAGAGAATTTCTGCGAATCCGCGCCAGTGGTTCGTGGGTAAAATCAATAGGGGAATCGCTTCCCCATGGGATTCGCCGTGCGCCGTCGCCGCGGTGCGCTTCCCACCCGCCCTCGGGTACGGCATCGGGCGGACGACGTCGCCGAATCGGACGAGGGCTGGGGCGTTCCACATCGTTTTTTTGCTGGTGGTGGAGATCATGGCCTCGAGAGTCATCGCCCTGGAATGGGACGACGAAGAACTCCGGTGTGTCGTCACGGCCAAGCGTCGCAACGCGATTCTGGTCGAGCACGCTTTTAGCGCGCCGTTGGCCGGGCGGGTCGTCCTCCCCGACGAATCGAGCGACGACGGCACCGTGCCCGAGGATCCTGAAGAAAGCGGCGAGGTCGCGGCCCTTCAAGTTCTGGCGCCCGCCGAAGTCGGCGAAAAGATTGCCGCCGCGTTGGCGGCCCACGGCGTGGGCAAAGGCGAGGTCGTCGTCTCGATCAGCCGTTCGTTGATCGAATTACGGCAGATGTCTTTTCCGCCCGCCGCCGACGTCGACCTGCCCGAAATGGTCCGCTTCCAGGTCGAACGCGAGTTTCCGCACGTCGACGCCGAGTGGCTGGTCGATTACTTGCCGCTGGACGACGATCCGTCGCAACCGCGACGTTTGCTGGTCGCCGCGATGCCGCCGGCGATCCGTCGCCAGATCGAAGAAACCGCCGATGCCGCCGACTTGAAGGTCGCCCGCATGATGCTGCGTCCGACGGGCGCCGCCGTGTTGGTGAATCGCAGCACGGCGCGACCGGCCGGCGAAATTGCGTTGTTGGTCGAC
>CAYVVR010000106.1:2850-9841 GCA_964454655.1 uncultured Planctomycetaceae bacterium
TGGTCGACCTGCTGGCCGAAGAAATCGATCTGACGGTGCTGGAAGGCGACCGCGTCGTCTTGATGCGAACCGCGCGGTTGACCGGCGATCCGCTGGCCCCGAATGCGTCGATCCTCACGCTGCAAGGAGAGATCCGCCGCACGATGGCGGCCGCGCAAAACCAGCTCAACGGCCGTCCCATCGACCGGATCGTTCTGTTCGGCGCGACTTCGGCCCACCAGGCATTGGCCCAACGGCTGCACGAGAAGCTGCGTACGGCCGTCGAATGTTGCGATCCGTTTGCCCCGTTTACGCTTTCCGACCGACTGACATCCCAAGTTCCCGACCACCCGGGACGTTTCGCACCGCTGTTGGGAATGGCGGCCGACGAGCTCGAGGGTGTCGATCCGCCGCTCGATTTCCTGCATCCGCACAAACCGCCGGAACCGCCGTCGACTCGCAACCGGGCCGCATTGGCGATCCTCACCGGGCTGTTGCTGATCGTGGCGATGGTCGCGGCGAGTTGGAGTTTGAAAGCGGCCCAGCTCGATCGGGCGCGAAACCTGTCGGCAAGTATCAAGAAACTCGACAAAGAGCTTCAAGACGCCGACGAACTACGCAAACTGGCGACGGCCGTCGATCGCTGGCAAGACCGCGACATTTGTTGGTTGGAAGAGATCCGGCGACTGTGCGACAAAGGCCCCTCGGCCGAAGAGGTCATGCTCACGAAGATTTCCGCCGGAGCCGGCGGTTCGGGCGGCGAACTCGTCCTCGACGGTTTGGCTCGCGATGTCGAAGCCGTCGAAAAGCTCGAAGACTCGTTGCACGATGCGACTCACCGCGTCGTCAGTAAGGACAAGAGTTCCGACGAATCGCAACGCCCCTACACCCTGCGGTTCACGACGATGGTGTTGATCGAACCGACCGATCCGCAGGCGCCCGCCGCAAAGGAGGCCGAGTGATGCCGCAACTACGACGAGAAACGGTATTGCTTGGGATTCTCGGACTGTTCGCGGTCTTGGCCGTCGGGCGTGCGGGCTGGACGCTGTTGGTCTCGCCCGTGCTTACGGCGAAGGCCAATGCCGACAAGTTCGCCTCGGAATACAGTCTCAAGCAACGGCAATTGGCGAACGCCCGTCGGATCCAACAAAAGATCGACGCGTGGAAAAAGCAGTCGCTTCCCGCCGAAGAGTCGGTCGCCCGCCGCGAGTACCAAAACTGGCTGTTGAAGCTGGTGCAAGATTCCGGCTTGGACGAAGAACAGGTCTACTCGGGTGAGGCACGGCGCGAAAAAGATTTGTTCACGCGGTTTCCGTACACCGTCCGCGGCGTGGCGTCGATGGACGACCTGACGCGGTTCTTGCACGGGTTCTATTCAAAGGGTTACCTTCACGAAATCACGCGATTGACGATCAACCCGATCAAAGAAAGTTCCGATCTCGAAATCACGATCGCCATCGAAGCGATCGCGTTGGACGGTGCCGAAGCCGTCGACACCTTGCCCGACGTACCGCCGCGGTTCGACATTGCCGAGCTCGACGTTTACCGCGACTCGATCGTCGAGCGGCGATTGTTCCGGCCCTACCAGCCGCCGCGTCCGATCGTGCAGCGTCCCGAGCCGCCTCCGCGTCCCGAACCGCCTCCCAAGCCCGAGTTCGACCCGGTCAAGTACACGTTCGTCGACGGTATCGTCGAGGTGATCAAGAACGGTGAGCGGCTGCGCGAGGTGTGGATCCGCGAACGCACCAGCGGCGAAACGTACAATCTCCACGAGAACGAAACGTTCGAGATCGGCAAACGTTCCGCCCGCGTGCTGAAGATCGGTCTGCGCGACGTCGAAATCGAACTCGACGGCGAGCGCCGCGTGTTAAAGCTGGGGCAGAACTTGTACGGCAGCCGCCGTCCCGGCGAAGACGAAGAAGACACCTGACCCGCCGCGTCGGAACGTTTCGAAACCGGCCGCGCTTGTGCGGTCAGGCGAGCAGTTCGGCCATCACGGCGCGCGTGTCGCCGACCATGCGATCGAACGAAAACCGTTGCCGGGCAAGTTCTCGCGCGCGTCGTGTATCGGCGTGGGATTCGGGATCGTCGAGCACGGCGCCGATCGCCGTCGCCAAGGCCTCGGCATCGCCCGGCGGAACCGAAAGCCCGATCGGCGGTCCCTCATCGGGTTGCAACAGCTCGGGAAGGCCTCCGGCGGTCGTGGCCACGATCGGCACACCGGCGGCCATCGCCTCGATCACCGTCGAGCCCAGTCCCTCTTGCAACGAGGGGAACACGAACACGTCGGTACCGCACAACAACAAGGGCAAGTCGTCGCGAAATCCCGGCATGATCACCCGATCGGCAAGCCCCAACGCGGCGGCCCGGCTCGCCAGCGCCTCGCGGCGTTCTCCCTCACCCAACAAGATCAACACCCATCGCCGATCGACCAAACGCGACAAGGCATCGAGCAACACGTGATGCCCCTTGCACTCGGTCAGCTTTCCGGCAGTCAGTAGAACGGGAACGTCCGACGGTCCGCGATGGGCGTCGATCAACGACCGGACGGCCGCGGCGGCCTCGGCGCGGTCGATCTCGGCATAGCGTTCGACGTCGGCGCCGTCGTACACCACCCGCAGGCGTTCGGCGGGCAAGCCCGATTCACGACAGATCGCCGCCACCTGCTTCGACACGCAAATGATGCGATCGGCGAACCGGCGGTATTTGCCGGGCGATCGGATGGGAAACGCGGCCCGACGCGCCGCGATCCGCGGAATTCCCATCCCCAGCGACGCGAGACCGCCCAAAAGCACGCCGCGGGGATCGTTCAAGTACACGACTTGCGGCCGAAAGGCCCGCAGCGCGGCGCGTGCCCGCAACCACGACCAAGGCGAACGGCCCCGGCCGGGAAACGTTCGCAAGGTACACGTCGCACCGGTCGGGACGGCCTCCCGCAGCTTGCCCGCAGCCGAAGCAAGAAAAAGAACCTCGTCGCCGCGCTCGCTTAACAGCGAGCCGAGCCGGACGAGTTGGACCTCGCCGCCGCCCCAATCGCGTTCGGTCGATACGAAGGCAACCCTCACGAAGCGGCCCCCGACGCCGAAGGAACGCGGGCGAGACGGTACCGGTTCAAAAGCGAGTGCGTCATCGGAAGAAGCGGGCCACGAGATTGAGAATCACTGTCAATACAATACTCAGCACGATGCACGTCACCACCGGGAAGTGAACCGACCATCGCTCACCCCCCAGGTGAAGATCGCCGGGCAAACGCCCCAAGGGAATGCCCATTCGACCGAACAACCAAAGGAGGCCGCCGACTGCCGCCAACACGATCCCGACGACCAGAATCCACTTGCCGAGCGATTGGGTGTCCATCGCACGATGCTCCCGTTCCTCGATCGCAGGCAAGAAAGCACCTTCCCAGCGCAACAGTTACCTTAGCCGGGGGAGTTGATTCTGAAAAGCGACGATCCGATGCAGGTCGGGCGGAAGATCGCACGCCGCCGACCGTCGGGACTGGTCAAATCACGAACACGCGATACACTGTCTCACACCGGGGCATTTTCCCCACCTGTTCGAGGGAACGTCGCTCGGGGGGTGGAACCCGACTCGCCCTGCCGACGTCACTAAGATAGAGGTTCGGTCGTAACCAAGGGGGAGGACGTGAATCATGAACAGCTTGAAAGGGCATGTCTTGGTGGCGTCCCCCTACCTGGTCGATCCGAATTTCGTGCAAACGATCGTCTTGATGATCCACCACACCGAGGAGGGGGCGTTCGGACTCGTCGTCAACCGACGGCTCGAAAAGAGTGTTTCCGAGCTGTGGCAAGAGGTCTCCGACACCCCGTGCGAGCGGCACGACCTGCTCCACATCGGAGGCCCCGTCGCCGGCCCGCTGATGGCCCTGCACGACAACGCCGCCTATTCCGAGCTGGAAGTGATTCCCGGCGTGTACTTCTCGGCACAACGCGAGCACCTCGAACAGCTCGTCGCCGAGGATCGCGGAAACTGCCTGCTGTTTTTGGGCCATTCCGGCTGGGCGGGCGGGCAACTCGAGGCCGAGCTGGCCACCGGCTCGTGGCTGGTCGCACCCGCCGATCCCGATCTCGTCTTCGATGAATCGGCCGACGTGTGGCGGCGCGTCACCTACCAGATCGGGCGGGAAGAGCTGGCCGACATCCTCAAACCGCGCATCCGGCCCAAAGACCCCACGCTGAACTGAACGCGGCGTTCGCCTTTCGGTCCCACACGTACCCCTCGAAATCGCGACCGGTCGACCGGCACAAACCGGCCGCCGGCGCACGTGGAATCATTAGCCGACGAAACTGAGCACGATCAGACAGAACAGCCACAAGACGAGCACCGTCGCCGCGGCAAGGAGCTGAAGCCGGTGCCTCGCGGTCGGGGGATCGGGCTGATACGCCGTCACCGTCGGTGTCGTCCGCGCGTCGTGTCGACGTTTCCGCCGCGTCATATCGGCATTTCCTTTTCGTCGGGAATGCGAATTTGAAAGTCTCGGCAAAACACTTGTTCGAAATCGTACACGTCGTCGAAGTCTTCCCGCCGATCTTCTTTCGCCTTCCGCATCAAGCCGATGTTGATCATGTTGTAGACGATTTCGCCGAAATCGCTGGTCGTGTAAACGCCCCAGTTATTGAGCACGGTTTTCGCCATGTAGCCGAATTGTCGAATCGCCAATTCCCGAATCGCGTGGCACAGTTCTTGGCCCGACACATGCCGATGCGCTCGACCGTCGTCGGCGTCCTCTTCTTCCTCGTTTTCGTTTGGTTCGCTGGGCGCCTCGCGGCCCATGCCCAATTCTTCCTGCGCGAAGCGTAGGGCCTCGTTCACGAAGAGATACGCGTGGATCTTGTAGCGCTTGTCTTCCCGAACCAGTTGCCACAGCGGATCGAGAGGATGGAGCATCATGGTGACTGCCTCGGGTCGCTGAGATCGTTTGATCGGCCGGTCGAACCGTGTGCGCGGTCGCCCGCCGACGATTCGTCATTCTTTGCCTTTTGGTTCATCATCGGCTCCGCCGGACGCTTTGTCCACCACCTTGACCGCATCGACCGGGACCAGCTTGCGGACGCGATTCTCCGTTTCGATGAGCACCTGCTGGGCCAGAATTTCTTGTCCCACCACGCGAGCCGGACCGTCGGCCGTCTCGACGCGAGCGCCGATTTTCGGGAGCTGCCGTTGCATTTCTTCGTACTGCTGATATTCGTAGCGCAGGCAGCACTTCAGCCGTCCGCAACGGCCCGATATCTTCGCCGGGTCGAGCGTGGCCTTTTGAATCTTGGCCATTCGCATCGAGACGGGCGCCATCTTGACCAGGTGCGTGTTGCAGCACACCGGCTTGCCGCAGTCGCCGTAGTCGGCCAGCAGCTTCGCTTCGTCCCGCACGCCGATCTGTCGCATCTCGATGCGGGTTTGGAACTCGCCCGCCAGCTTGCGGACCAGCTCGCGGAAGTCGACCCGCCCGTCGGCCAAATAGTAGACGATGATCCGCTCGCCGCCGAACAGATGCTCGACGTCGACGAGGTCCATTTCGAGTCCTAGTTTGCGGATCCACTTCCAGCAGACGTCCATTTCGTCGAGCGACTGTTTGCGCAGCCGCTCGGCCTCCCGGCGATCATCGTTGGTCATCAGCCGGAGGATCGTTCCCTCGCCCGGGTTTTCCAACCGCGACACGACTCGCTCGGTGGCTTCACACAAGACTTCTCCCACTTCGAGTCCGCGGTCGGTACGGACGATCACCTGGTCGCCCCGCTTGATCGGCGGCGTCTCACCCTTGGGGGGGTTGAACACACCGATCAAGCGCATGGCGCCGTATCGGACGACGTATTGCGGCATCGGTTCCCTCGGTATCGAAGGGCGGATGGATTCGTGACGACGACGGGCCGGGCGCCTTTCCGCGGCCGTTCCTCGAAAAGGCGTCCCATCGCCCGGCTCAACCACTCTATCCTATCCGAAAACGCACCCCGCGGAAAACGGAACGTGTTCGCTGAACATCGCCGCGCCGAACAAGTGCCGGTCGTTCGCGCAGCCCGAGGCGTCGGTCGAGAATGCGCTTTGCCCCCTTGTGCGACGGCTCTCCTCTCGCGACGCAACCTGTCGATCCCAACCGTTTAACCGCCGGTGACGGCCGAACCCCGTGCCGGGCAGCGAAGGTGCTCGAATCTGCGTCAAGCATCTTGGCCGTTTGCGAACACCAACGTCAATATTCCGCACACAAAACTAATCAAATTGAACAGGCCCGAGACGATTTCCAGAATTCCGAGCAGCTTGGCTTGGCTCAATGCGGCATCGAGGGGTTTCTTGTCCGCTTGGGCGAAGAAAAGGATCTCGAAAATGGCGAGTACGATTTGGGGCACGCCGATCACGACACCGCAAAGCGTGGAAATCCATACAAGACCGATCACGATGTTGCTTATCCCGGAAATCAGCGTGCATATCTTGATTCCCGAGTGAAGTCGCGGCGGTTCGTATAATTTGCTCGAACTCGCAATACTCGGTACTTGCGGAAGCGGGGTTTGAAAGCGGCCGCCGCAAACCGGACACGAGACGACCTCGCCGGCGTGCCGGGCGTCGAGTTGTAGTTCGGCTCGACAATGCGGGCAATAGAAGTGAATCGGTCGCGGACCGAACGGGTGCATCGGTGGCGGTGACGATGGGTCCATAGCGATCGGCAGATCGTGGTTGACGGTCTAACGAGTGGAACGGCCGAGCCCGTAAGGGCGTCGAAACGTGTTACACCGAGACAAAGGCGGTGTAGGGTTCCCGATACGCGAACACCGGCTTCTCACCCTATCAGGCCCGACAAAGTACCAAAGCCGTTCTACGGAACCTTGGAAAATACGTGTCGCAAAGCCGATGCATCCCGTCGGTTGCACGAGACTTTTCCTGCCCCAATTCGCCGGTGCTCGACGCTGTCGGCAAACGATGGACGCGGACCATCAGAGAATCAGCACGTCCCGGAACAAGACAGCCCCGTTCCCCCCAATTTAATAGCCACGTTGGCTGGAGA
>CAYVVR010000107.1:0-5596 GCA_964454655.1 uncultured Planctomycetaceae bacterium
TCCCTGAGCAGCACGGAACGCCTTCCCAAGCCTCCCCCGAGCCGGCGATCTTTTAAGCGGCGAGTCCGAATCTGCCCGGTCGGCCGCCGACCGACAATTTGTTCGTCTTTTTTCGTGCACTTTCTTGCCTTGCGCGCATTTGTATTATAATATGGCAAACTGTCGCATCTGCGAACGTTGCCGATGCCGCGTCGTGACGGGCTGCGTCTCCACCATTTTCGACCGACGAGGAAATTGCACGATGTCTTTCTTGAACGCGAGAATTCCTTTCGGCTTGATCGTCGCCATCTTCTCGGGAATGGTCGCCATGCCGGTCGTTGCCGCCGAAAAGACGACCGCCGAGCGACCGAACATTCTGTTCATCGCGGTCGATGATTTGCGGCCGGAGCTGGGTTGTTACGGCCAAGACTACGTCCACTCGCCGAACATCGACCGGTTGGCGGCGCAGGGGGTCGTTTTCCGTCGCGCCTACTGCCAACAGGCGATCTGCGGACCGTCGCGGGCGAGCTTGATGAACGGCATGCGTCCCGACTCGTTGGGCGTGCTGCAAAATTACCAATACTTTCGCGAGACCTCGCCCGATGTGATCACGCTACCGCAACACTTTCGAATGCACGGCTACGAAACGTTGTACATCGGCAAGGTCTTCCACGGGCAATTCGTCGACGAAGAGCATTCGTGGAGCCGCAAGCCGAAACGGGCGCCGCAATCCCCCGACCTTCCCGTCCGCGGTTACCAATTACCTTCCAGTTGGAAGATCATCGCCGAGAACACCGAAAAGATGGTGGCCAAGTACGGGCCGCAGATCAAAAGAACCGGTCTGGTTTCCAAACCGGTGACGGAAGACGCCGACATCCCCGACGCCGGATACCCCGACGGTTACAACGCCGAATGCGCCGTCCTCACGTTGCGTGAATTGGCCCAAAGCGACCGGCCGTTCTTCTTCGGCGTGGGCTTCCACAAACCGCACCTGCCGTTCGTGGCCCCCAAACGTTATTGGGATCTATACGATCCCGATAAGCTCCCCTTGGCGGCAATCCAAGAAAAGCCCCAAAACGCCCCTTCGCTGGGATTGCACGCCTCGTTCGAACTGCGCACGCGCGAAGGCGTGCCCAAGTACGGTCCCATCGACGAACCGTTGGCCCGTCACCTGAAGCATGGATACCTGGCCTGCGTCAGCTACGTCGACGCCCAAATCGGCAAGTTGCTCGATGAATTGGATCGCCTGGGCCTGCGGGAAAATACGATCATCGTGCTGTGGGGCGATCACGGTTGGCACTTGGGCGATTATGGAATCTGGGGCAAAGCCACCAACTACGAAGTCGCCACCCGCGTGCCGCTGATCGTTTCTCCGCCGGGCGGACGCGACGGGGCCGTAAGCGATTCGCTCGTCGAACTGGAAGACATCTACCCCACTTTGTGCGAAATGGCTGGGCTGCCGCTTCCCGACCAATTGGACGGACAAAGCTTCGCGGCGTGTGTCGACAATCCACAATCCCCCGCTCGACGATGGGCGTTGAGTCAGTTCCCCTGCCCTGCCCTGCGTGAGTGGGCGGCTTGTCCCCTCTCGCCGGAAATGCGGGAAACGTGGTTCGGTCCCTTGATCCGCGACATCGAACACCAACTCGCCGCCGAGTCGCCTCGCTTTTCCCGCGAGTTGTACGAAACGTACGTTACCGGCTACGCCCTGCGGACGGATCGTTATCGCCTTGTCTTGTGGGTCGACGTGCGTGACCGGTTCGGGCCTCCGATCGCCGTCGAACTGTATGATCATGCAGTCGATCCCATGGAATCGGTGAACGTCAGCGGCAAACCCGAATACAAAGACGTGGTCTCCAAGTTGACGAACGAGCTTTACACCTACTGGCACGCCACCGAAAAACGCTGGCGGCACGGACTCGAGTTCGTCGAACCGTAATTTGCGCACACCCTCCCGTTTCGTTGAACGCCGGTGCGTGCACACACGCGTCGGGGTTCAATTACAATAGGGCGGTGAATCCCGCGTCGGGGTTCATCGCCCTTTGTTTCGTCACCGTCAAGCGACGCATCGCTTCGCCGAATTCTGCCATTCCATTGTGCCGTTCTTCCAAGGTCCAGCCATGATCTTTCGCTTCGTTGCCGTCGTGTCGGTCCTTGCCTGCTTGTGTGCAACCGGGGGACGCGTCGATGCCTCCGACTCGCTGGTCGACGGTTGGAACGCCCCGCCGCCCGAGGCACGTCTCCGCGCGTATTGGTGGTGGCTGAACGGATACGTCACCAAGGAATCGATCACCCGCGACCTGGAAGAAATGAAAGCCAAGGGCTTCGCCGGCGCGTTGTTGTGCGATGCGGACGGTTCAGCCCAAGAGGGCAACGAGCGGGCACCGCACGGCCCCGATTTTCTTTCCAAACAATGGCTTGCGTTGTACCGCCACACGCTCCAAGAAGCCGACCGATTGGGATTGGAAATCAGCCTCAACATCCAAAGCGGCTGGAACCTGGGCGGCCCGATGGTTTCGGCCGCCGATGCCGCCAAGAAACTCACCTGGAGCGAAACCCGCATCGAAGGCCCTGCGACGGTCGAAATCCCGCTGCCGCAACCGACATCGCGCGAAGGATTCTACCGCGACGCCTTCGTAGTGGCCTATCCTATGAGCGAGCGTGAACAGGCGGTGAAGGCATACCAAGTGGTTGCCTCGTCGTCGCTACCGTCGCATCCGGCATCTCTGACGATCGACGGAAAAGAAAGCACGTTTTGGGTTTCCGACAGCAGGTCGCCCGCCACCGGCCCGGCCCCCGACCGTCCCCAATGGATCGAGTTTCGCTTCGCGAAACCGATTCGCATCTCCGAAATCGTCGTCTTACCGCGCCAGAACTACGGCCCGCACGATTGCCGCCTGGAAATCGTGGATGGAAACGACGATCGCCATGTCGTGAGCGAATTCACGTGCCGTAAAGCGGGAGAAACCAAGATCACGTTCGAACCGCAGACGGCCAAATGCGTCCGCCTGGTCATCCTGGGCGCCTTCGATCGGGGTTCGACCGAAGCTCCGCGAAACGTCCAAATCGCCGAGTTGCAAGTCGCCGGTCCCGACGGCACCTTTCCCGCCAAAGGGCGTCCTCCCATCCGACATTGGGCCGAGAAAGCCGGCTACAAGCCGCTCCATTTTTCGGCGCCCGACACCTCGCTGTTGTTTGAAATGGAACCCTCGACGCCCCACGAAGAAGATACGCTCGCCGCCGACGTGATCGACCTGAGCGACCGGCTGGACGAAAACGGCGTATTGCGTTGGGACGTTCCTCGAGGCACGTGGAACGTCCTTCGGTTCGGGTACACCGTCAGCGATCGCGCATACGTCTCGACGTGCAGCGAAGGGTGGGAAGGCTTCGCCATCGACGTGCTCGACGAAGGCGCCTTCCGCCGTTACTGGGACGCGGTGGTGGCGAAGTTGATCGAAGAAGCCGGTCCTTATGCGGGCAAGTCGTTGCGTTACCTGCACACCGACAGTTGGGAAGTCGAACCGTTGAATTGGACGCCCGGCTTGCCCGACGAATTTCGCAAGCGCCGCGGCTACTCGATGCTGCCGTGGATGCCCGTGTTGGCGGGCAAGATCGTCGAAAGCCGCGAGGCGTCGAATCCGCTAGCTCGCCATCGACCATCATTACCGGCCGTTCCGCGAGGAAGCCCACCGGCACGGAATGCAAATTCACCCCGAGTCGGGCGGCCCGCACGCAGTCCCCATCGACGCCCAACGCTGCTTGGGCTTCAACGACATTCCCATGTCGGAATTCTGGGCCTGGTCGTGGCGACACCGCATCGGCGATGCCAATCGCTTTTTCGTGAAGCAACCGGCCTCAGCCGCGCACGTGTACGGCCGCAAATACGTGGCCGCCGAAGGCTTCACGACGATCGGCCCGCATTGGCAGGAAACCCTGTGGGACAACCTGAAGCCCTCGTTCGACAAGGCGTGCTGCGAAGGGTTCAACATGCTTTTCTGGCACGCCTTCGTGTGCTCGCCCAAGGAATGCGGCAGGCCCGGCATTCAATATTTCGCCGGCACGCACTTGAACCCGAACGTCACGTGGTGGGATAAGTCGAAGCCGTTCTTCGACTACATCAATCGTTGCCAATTCATGCTGCAACAGGGGCTGTTCGTGGCCGACGCCGTCTACTACTACGGCGACCACGTGCCGAACTTCGCACAGCACAAGCGGACGGATCCGGCCGGGATCTTGCCCGGCTACGACTACGACGTAATCACCGAAGAGGCGCTACTCACGCGGGCGTCGGTACGCGACGGCCGCATCGTGCTGCCCGACGGCATGTCGTATCGCATCCTCGTACTGCCGCCGCGTGATCGTATCTCGCTTGCTGCGTTGCGAAAGGTCGCCGAACTGGTCCGCAACGGTGCTGTTGTCGTCGGCCCGCGTCCCGTCGCGGGGGAAGGATTGCAGGACGACGACGAGGAAATCGAATCGCTTGCCGCAGAACTTTGGGACACCGGCCGTGTCCGCACCGAACCGGCGCGCGAGATTCTCGCCGAGCTCGGCGTGCCGCCCGACTTCACGTACACCGGGGCAAGCGAGGAAGCCGACATCGACTACATTCATCGCCGCACGGCGGAAGCCGACATCTACTTCGTCGCCGACCGCGGCAAGCAGCCCCAGCGGTTGCGATGCGCCTTCCGCGTTCTCGGCAAGGCCCCCGAATTGTGGAATCCCGTGACCGGAGAGAGAACATTTGCAACCGCCTATCGCCAAACGTCGACGCACACCGAAGTCGAACTCGAGTTTCCGCCTTGCGGTTCATGGTTCGTCGTCTTCCGGGAATCGGCCGATCGCCATCCGCCCGCAGCAAACGCACGTCCGCCGCGGATCGTCGATGTGCAACCGATCGAAGGCCCTTGGCAGGTCACGTTCGATCCGAACTGGGGCGGCCCCGGAACGGTCGTGTTCGACAAGCTGGTCGACTGGACCACGCGTCCCGAACCGGGCATCCGGTTCTACTCCGGAACGGCCGTCTATCAAGCAACGTTTCATGTAGACGCCGAAACGCTCGAAGGCCGCCGCCTTTGGTTGGACTTGGGCAATGTTCGCGAACTCGCAGAAGTCAAAATGAACGGTGGTTCGTGCGGCATCGTGTGGGCGCCGCCGTTCCGGGTGGAAATCACCAAGGCATTGCAACCCGGCGACAACCGGCTGACCGTCGAAGTCGTCAACTTTTGGCCGAACCGGATCATCGGTGATGCCTCACGCCCGCCCGAGGAACGTTTGACGCGTACGAACGTCCGCAAATTGACGGCCGACACTGATCTGATGCCTTCGGGGTTGTTCGGTCCGGTGCGATTGCAGGCCTCGGAACGCTGAGGACGTTCCCTTTTGCACGACGTCCCGTCGTCGCTGGAAATCGCGCCTTTTGCCAATCAAAATGGCAGCGTGAGTCGAAGTCGCAACGACGGCAAACGACGAGCCCATTCCGTCATCCATCCCACCAGGAGGCACTCATGGACCGCATTCCCATCACCCGCCGAACCTTCACCGCCGCGAGTTTGGCTGCGCTGGCCGCTTCGCGTATGGGGCGAATCCAGGCGGCCGAACGATTCACCGCAACCGAAGC
>CAYVVR010000107.1:5606-9809 GCA_964454655.1 uncultured Planctomycetaceae bacterium
TCGGCAGCGACATCGACGACACCTGGGCGTTGGTCATGCTGCTGAATTCGCCGGAATTCGACATCAAGCTGATCGTGTCGGATTCCGGAAACGACATCTACCGGGCCAAGATCATCGCCAAGATGCTCGAAACGGCAAAGCGGACGGACATCCCCGTCGGCATCGGCTGTCGGCCCGGCGACAATCCCGGTCGCCAGAGTGCCTGGGTCGGCGATTACCGCCTTGAGGACTATCCCGGCACGGTGCACAAAGACGGCGTCGCCGCCCTAATCGACACGATTCGCAAGAGCGACGAACCGGTTACGCTTATTTGCATCGGTCCCGTTCCGAACATCGCCGAAGCCTTGAAGCGGGCCCCCGACATCGCTTCTCGCGCTCGGTTCGTGGGCATGCACGGAAGTGTCTACAAGGGGTACGGCAACAGCGACAAGATTTCGCCCGAATACAACGTGCGGGCGGCACCCGAAGCGTTGCAAGCGGTCTTTCGGGCCGATTGGGAAATCACGTTGACGCCGTTGGATACCTGCGGGATCATCCATCTCACCGGCGAGAAGTTCGCCAAGGTGTACCATTGCCCGGATCCCGTTATTCAGGCCTTGATGGCCAACTACCAGGCGTGGCGTGAAGCGGGGGAAAAGAAAAAGCTGCCTCCGCCCGACCGCAGCTCGACGCTGTTCGATACGGTCGCAGTGTACCTCGGCTACACGGAAGCGCTTTGCGAAATGGAAACCGTCCCGTTGTCGGTCACCGACGACGGCTACACGCGGATCGATCCCGAACACGGACGGCCCGTTCGCTGCGCGCTGCGTTGGAAGGATCTCGGTGCTTACGAAGATCACCTGGTTCAGCGTTTGATCGGCGGCTGAGCGTTCCGACGTCAACGCGCCGCTTCGCTATCGCACCAACGTTGGGCGATCGCGACCACCCAGCGGGCGGCGAGTTCGATGTGCTCAAGGCAAGCCCACTCGGTGAAGGCGTGCGGCGTGTACTGGCCGCTGCTGAGGTTCGGCGTCGGCACGCCTTTTTCGGTCAGGAGCGAACCATCCGTCCCGCCGCGAACGATCGCGCGGCGGGGCGTGCGGCCGAGCGCCCGCAAAGCTTCTTCGGCGAACGCGACGACGCGCGGTTCGTTTTTCAAACCATCCCGAAGGTTGCGGTATTGCTTGCGGACCTCGAAATCGACCTTGATACCGGGAAACTCTTCGCGAACCTCACTGATCATGCGTTCGAGCATCGCCGCCTGACGCACGAGTTGCCCGGTTTCGAAGTCACGAAGCAAGATGCGAAGCTCGGCCCGCTCGACCGTGCCTTCCATTCGATGGGGATGCAAGAACCCCTCACGGCCTTCGGTGGCTTCGGGAGCCAGTTGATTCCGCGGAAAGCGGTTCACCAACGACGCCATCGCCTTCAGCGCACTGACCAGCTTTCCCTTGCCGATCGCCGGATGCACGTTGACCCCCTCGATGACGATCTTGGCCTCGTCGGCCGAAAAGGTTTCGACGTCGATCGTGTCGGTCCCCACACCGTCGAGCGTGTAACAGCAAACGGCATCCATCTTATAGGCGGTGATGTGATCGACACCGTGGCCGATTTCTTCATCACAGGTAAAACATGCCCGCAACGGTCCGTGCGGAATCTCAGGATGTTCGGCCAAGTAGGTAAACGCCTCGACGATGGCCGCCACCCCCGACTTGTCGTCGGCCCCCAGCAACGTCGTGCCGTCGCTGGTGATGATCGTGCAGCCCAACGCCTGCCGAAGCGCGGGCGTCTCGTCGAATCGGATCACTCGCTCGGGCGATCCCGGAAGCGGAATGTCGCCGCCTGCGTAGTTCCGAATCACCTGCGGGCGCACCTCTGCGCCGGGTAATTCCGGAGAGGTGTCCAAGTGGGCGCAAAACGCGACCCGGGGCACGTCGCGATCGACATTCGCCGGTAGATCGGCCCAGACGATCCCGTGTTCGTCTTGCCGAACCTCGATGCCTGCGGCGGCCAAATGCTCGCAAATTCGTTTTCCGAGGATCAGTTGCCCCGGCGAGCTCGGATAACTATCGGCCTCGGGCCGGGCCGTCGTGTCGATTTGCACAAACTCAAGAAACCGTTCGAGTAGGCGTTCTGTATTCATGACGCATTGATGTCCTTTTGAAGACGCCGACAACACCCTCCACTTCCCGATCACCGGCAAAGCGACGCTTCTCAGGTCGCTTCGGCCCGACGGGGAACTCACCTCCGGAGCATAAGCTTCGCAACGGCAGCAGCCGTCGTCGGAAACGCTCGCGACGAGACAACGCGAGGGCTCCAGATCGAAAACCCGCAGGTCTGCGCACCTTAATCGACGGCGCGACGAGGCTCCCCCTTTTCGAAATGACATCATGATGCCCTTTTACGGCAAGCTAGACAACCCTTGCATGCGCCGCCGGCGGCTGTACGGCGCTATATCTCAGCGGAAAATGTTGCTCACACAAATAACCATTCATCTGGGGGGATCGGCCGAAGATGCATCTCGACTGCACGCAACCGCACATCGAGAGAGCGTTCTTTCTGTGCACAAAATTCGAGCCGAATGCACCAGGGAGTGTCGTTTCCATGTTCGGTCGTAACAACATATGGGGTTTTTGCCCAGCAAATGGGTAATCCTTTCCAAATAAACCGGATACAATAACGGCAGTCGGGAAGCGCCGTTCGTGTCCTAGCGGCGCACGACCTCGGAAGCGATCGATGTTGTTTCGCCGGTCTTGCGACAGGTCCATGTACCGACCGGCGTCGAGTATTTCGGACGACGGACTCCACGGAACGGACACTTCGACGGAATCGACCGATGAGCGCGAACGATGTTCGGTACTTCGTCTTCGATGTGGAGAGCGTCGCCGATCCCGAGTTAGTTGCGAAACTTCGCTACCCGAAAGAAGAGATTTCCCCGGAAGATGCCGTCCGGCGGTACCGCGCCGAACTCATGGAGCGGTACGAGACGGACTTCATTCCGTACACATACCAAGTGCCGATCTCGGTCGTCGTGGGCAAGGTGGACGCCGACTTTCGATTACTCGACGTCGTCGTTCTTGACGAACCGGAGTTTCGGCCGCACGTGATCACCGAGAACTTTTGGCGTGGCTGGGAACGGTACGGCCATCCCACGCTGGTCACGTTCAACGGCCGGGGATTCGACGTTCCCTTGCTGGAATTGGCAGCCTTCCGATACGGGATTGCGGTACCCGGCTGGTTCGCGCCGGGCGCCCGATCGTACGAACAGCCTCGAGGACGCTACAACACGCAGTTCCACCTCGACTTGTGCGAATTGCTGACGAACTTCGGGGCCACACGTTTCACCGGGGGGTTGAATCTAGCAGCGAATCTGCTGGGTAAACCCGGCAAGATGGACGTCGAAGGGCACATGGTCCAAGACATGTACGACCAGGGGCGGTTGGCCGAAATCAACGACTACTGCCGCTGCGACGTGCTCGACACCTACTTCATCTTCCTGCGAACGCGCGTTTTGGTCGGCTTGCTGACCAGGGACGACGAACAACAGTTGGTAGCCGACACGAAGCGGTGGCTGGAAGAACGAGCCGACACCTGTCCGGCTTACGCCCTCTACCTTGAACATTGGGGCGATTGGCCTGATCCGTGGGAAGACTAGATTCGCGTCGAAAGCGACAACAGCCCACATGCGGGAGCCACACGCACGTGGAGCGTCCGCAGATCGAGGCCGACATGACGGTACCGACCGAAAAGCAACCACGTTTCGCGTTTTCATAGTCGGATGTCGGGGGCCGGCAGACAGATGCCGTTTCCTGGGGGAGATCGCCCCCCGAGCCGTTGAACTCAGCCCCCCGAACAGGCACTATTTTTCGTTTTAACCGGCAGGTCCGACCCTGTCGGCACAAGATGTATACATTTGGATCGAACCGGTCGGGCACAGCATAGGGAGCTTGCATGTTAGCCTTTGTTAGGGGAACAACCGTTTCCCACCGCAGGCCCACCGGCCAGTGAGGTTCCGTCATGGAAAACAAAGTCGGGGAAAACTTGCGACGCCTGATGTCGCAAATGGAACTGACGATCGCCGAGGTCTCTCGAAAAACCGGCCTCGACAAACGCACCATCCGGGGAATCCTGGAAGGGAGCAAGAAGCCGCATCCGAAGACGATCGGTCGGTTGGCACAAGGCTTGAACGTCGCCGTCGACGAATTCTACCTGGAACCGTCACAA
>CAYVVR010000108.1:0-6933 GCA_964454655.1 uncultured Planctomycetaceae bacterium
TCCCCCAAGAACCTGAGGGACCCCGTGAAGGTCTCGTTTCGATAAACCTTGCCCGGTTGGGCGGTTTGGCGAACTTTCCCGAAAAGGGGGGTCAAACTTTCCGGAAGTCACAGGCGGTCGTGACGATTCCCGAGACGGTCAACGTCGCGCGTTCTTCGACGTAACGTCCGTCCCGGGTTTCAGGGGCGAACCACGTCAATTCGACCGTGTCGCCGATTTCGGCGCCGAGCTCGCGTGCCGTCCAATCGTTCAACACGATTTCGTCGTCGCCGGGCGTCGCCACCGGTTTGCCGTTCGGGGCGACGAAGGGCCCCAACGGCGGTTCCCTATCCAAGTGCATCGCGGCCACGATCGAGTACGGTACTTCCTTGTCGCCGCAACGAATCGTGTTCGCAAGGTACACGAAGATCGGAGACACCTCGTGTTGCGAAAGCCCGTCGCGCACGGCCGCATCGAGACGGCCGTCGAGGATCAATTGATCCGACGATATCTGGAAGAATCCGCGAGGATCCTCGGTGATGCGCAAGCCGTAGTCGATCGGACGCGGCGAAAGGGCCTCGGCGGCCACAGCGACGGCGTCGGGGCCGGCCGGTTGTTCGGTGTCGCGACCGACGAGCATCAGCGTGTTCGCTTTGCCGGGTTGTTCCAGGCGATCGGCGAGCCATTCCAAGTCGGCGAAGGCCAGACGCGGCACCGTTTGCGACGGTTCGATTCTGAAGCGTCCCAATCCTTCGTTGGGGACGATATCGACGACGGTGACGGCGGTCGCGCGGACGAGTTCCGTGCGTCGCCCCAAGCCGCTTTCGGCCGGAATCGACCGCACACGAGGCAACCGCAGGATGACACGATCGCCGACTTCGACGTCCAGCAGGCGAGCGGTTTCTTCGTTCAACACGATGTTGCGCCCGCTGGGAAGCATTTGCGGCGACTGCGGAAAGGCGGCGAAGAATTGCGGACGGCACCCTACCAGGCGCACGTGGTTCGCCCGTCGCGGCGGATCGGCTTCGGCGTTGTCGATTCCGATGTCGATCAATACGGCCGGCGTCGCCGCCTCGAAGAATCGCGAAACGGCATCGGTTTGCGTCCATTCGTCGGCCAGTTCGGCCCGAAAGTAGCGCCCCGGCATGACGATGCTGTCGATTTTCCCGAGTTGATCGATCGCAAGTCGCCGAAGGCTTGCTCGCATCGAGTCGCCGACGATCAACGCGCCGACCAGCACGGCACAAGCGATGGCCGCCCCGGCGGCGACGGCGGCGTGGCGTACTCCGTCGGTTCGCAACGAGGCGATCACGAACCGATGTAACGACCAACGATGGGAACTCATGGGACTGTGTCTCCGCTCGATTGGCGAGGAACGAAACCGCGTGGCAGACGCTTACGACGAAACCGCGATGCGGAGCTTGCCGGCGTCCAGCTCGGCGGTGCGTTGCATCTTCTCGGCCAGGCGCAGGCTGTGCGTGACGACGATCAGAATCGCCTGCTGCGACGTTTGGAGTTCGAGCAACAACTCGGCCACCTGATCGGCTGCGGCACGATCGAGATTTCCCGTCGGCTCGTCGGCCAGCAACAAATCGGGTTTACGGATCAGGGCGCGGGCGATCGCCGTCCGCTGGCGTTCACCGCCGGAAAGCTCGCCGGGTAGGTGTCCTTTGCGATCTTGCAGGCCGACGCGCTCGAGCAGTTCTTCGGCCAGCCGAACGTCTTCGGCGGTCGGCGCACCGTCGGCCAAGGTCGGCACGAGCACGTTTTCCAACACCGTGCACTGCGGCAGTAGGTGATGTTCCTGGAACACGAACCCCACCCGCCGATTGCGAAAGCGCGCCAGCTCGACGGGGTTCATCGTTGCGGGCGTGTCGTCGTCGAGTCGGACCGTGCCTTGCGTGGGCCGGTCGAGTCCGCCGACGATGTTCAGCAGCGTACTCTTTCCCGATCCGCTGGGACCGACGACGGCCAGGTTGTCTCCCGATTGCAAAGAAAACGAAATGTCGTCGAGTATCCGCAGCACGCGCGATCCCGAGCGGTATTCTTTGACGACGTGTTCGACTTGCAAGACGGCCATGGCAGCCTCCGGACGGTAAAGAGAAACATCGGGCTGCGAACCGCTTCAGGGAAAGGTTCGTAGCGGCAAAAGGAAGAAGCAAGGTATGCTCGCCGACGCCTTGCGCCTATCATTGTGGGAAGATTCGTAGGCCGATACAAGGAAACGCAACGTCGCGAGGCCTCCGCAAACGTCGTCGGCCGAAATCGCCCCCGAACATTGGGTTTGAGCGGTTCGTCGCAGAAGGGTATAAAATAATGACAACTGAACACGTCGAAAATCAGGCCGGCTCGCAAAGCGGAGGGCATGTGATGACCGTCAAAGACATTTTGCTGGCCAAGGGCAGCCACGTGTACGTGATCGCGCCCGACGCCACGCTCCAAGACGCCGTCGGTGAGCTCGTACAGCACAACATCGGTTCGTTGTTGGTCGTGCGGCGCGATCCCGACGAGGGGGAACAGATTCTCGGCATCATCACCGAGCGCGACGTCTTGCGAACGTGCGCGACCGAGCGTCGCAAACTCGACGACATGCGGGTGGAAGACAAGATGACCCGCGTCGTCGTCACCGCCCAACCGAACGATCCCGTCGAAAAGGTCATGGGGTTGATGACGCAGAATCGGATTCGTCACGTGCCGGTGCTGGCCGACGGCAAGCTGGTGGGGATCGTTTCGATCGGCGACATCGTGAAGGTGCAACACGATCGACTGGCCGTCGAAAACAAGTTCATGAAAGACTACATCCAAAGCTGACGCGACACCGGTCACCCGAAATGCTTGAAACCCGTCGTGCGTCGATCGTGCGCGACACAAGGCCCCGTGTCGTCGATCGTTGACATGACGGCGGCGTCGACCACAATAGACGGTTCCGGCGACGGCCGGAGCATCGATGGTTGAACGCCGCAACGGTTGTTTCCTGCCTTTGTTCATTCCTTCCGCCCCGGTCGTCTTGCCTGTGCCGCATCATCGGCAACACCCGTGTTCCCGGTCGACGTTCGAGGTTGCGCCGCTGGGGCGCCGTCGATCGGTTCGCCACCCGTTCCACAAGGAGTTCGTTCATGAGTGAGAAACAATCGGGCACGTCGCGTCGTCGTTTCTTGCAAGCCGCCGGTAGCGCGGCCGCGGTATCGACGTTGGTCGGCACGGCGATTCCTCGCGTGCACGCCGCCGAAGACAACACCGTACGAATCGCGCTGATCGGTTGCGGCGGGCGCGGTACCGGGGCGGTCATGAACGCCTTCCAAGTGAAGGCGGCGCCGGTGAAATTGGTGGCGATGGCCGACGTCTTCCAAGATCGGCTCGACCGCAGCTTCAAGGCCCTCAGCGACCGGCGTCCCGACCAGGTCGATGTTCCCGACGACCGCAAGTTCATCGGCTTCGACGCCTACAAGAAAGCGATGGACTGCTTGCGGCCGGGCGTCGATATCGCGATCTTCGCCACGCCGCCGGCCTTCCGCTGGGTCCATTTCACCTACGCGATCGAGCGGGGCGTGAACGTGTTCATGGAGAAGCCCGTCACCGTCGACGGCCCGACCTCGAAACGAATGTTCGACTTGGCCGAGAAGGCCTCGGCGAAGAACCTCAAGGTGGGCGTGGGCTTGATGGTGCGTCATTGCCGCGGCCGGCAAGAATTGCTCAAACGCATTCGCGACGGCGAGATCGGCGATATCATCGCCATGCGGGCCTACCGGATGGGAGGTCCGGCGGCCAACGCCCGCAAGTGTCCGCCCGACATGTCTGAGTTGATGTACCAAATCCGCCAGTTCCACAGCTTCATTTGGGCCAGCGGCGGCGTGTACAGCGACTTCTACATTCACCAGATCGACGAATGCTCGTGGATGAAAGGACAATGGCCGATCCAGGCACAGGCTCTCGGCGGCCGTCACTATCGCGGTGAATCGGTCGACCAGAACTTCGACACCTACTCGGTCGAGTACACCTTCCCCGACGGGACGAAGCTGTTCTACTACGGCCGGAACATGGCCGGATGCCACAACGAGTTCGCCAGCTACGCGCTGGGAAGCAAGGGGACCGGCATCATCTCGACGAACGCCCACACGCCGGGGCGCGTCCGCACGTTCAAAGGACACGTGATCGACGACGAGAACCTGATTTGGGCGTATCCGCAACCGGAACGAAGCCCGTACGATTGGGAATGGGACGACCTCGTCGACGCCGTGATCAACGACAAGGAATACAACGAAGTTCCGCGCGGCGTCGAAGCCAGCCTGGTGACCTCGATGGGCCGCATGGCGGCACACACCGGCCAGATCATCACGCGCGACGACATCCTCAATTGCCCGCACGAAATGGCCCCCGACGTCGATAAGTTCACCTTCGACTCGGAAGCCCCCATCCACTTGGAAGACAACGGTCTCTATCCGCAACCGATGCCCGGCATCAAGAAAGATCGCGAATATTGATCGTCACGTGACCGGGGCGGATCGCATCCGCCGCGGCAAGAACGCAACACGGCCGAGTTTCCACACGGGAAGCTCGGCCGTCGTTCGTGTTCGCACAAGGTCGCCCCCGGCCAGGCGATCAAAACCGAAGGTCGGTCAGGAAAACACCTCAGCCGCAAATGCAGCGTCCCGAACCGCCGCGGTGGAAGAAACCGGTCGTCCGCCCGCGATAGTGATATCGCGAGACAACCTGCACGGCCTGCGAATCGGCCGATCGAATCGTCTGCGCGTGGCGACCGGCGACGGTCGACGCTTGCGGCAGGCTGATCATCGCGGCAACGAGAACGGCTCCGAGAATGGCAACAACGGACTTCATGAGGCACCTCATTAGGCTTCGGCACTTATCGTTCAACGGGTTATTCGACGTGCGACCGTTGCGGCTCGAAAGATCGGCTGCCGGTCGCTTACGACGTGCTTCTCACCGCCGTGCCGAAAGGGCACCGACCGTTGCCGCGCAAAATGCGCCGCAACAGGCCGGAATTCGCCGTCACGTGTAAGTTTCAGTGTAATTGTCCGAAGCTTGATTTCGATGCGAAATTCGGCTTGTTATTCCGTTTATTACTATTTCGAAATGCGTGCTACGCGACAGCATTCGGAGATCGCTTTTGCCGCGTCATAAGCGGCGAAATCTCGCCATTCGTCACCCCTCTTTCGGCAAACGGCGCACCCCACATCCCTGTCGAGCGGCAGCTTCGAACCCCGCTGTAGATGCCGCATCAAGCGCAGCTTCCAGAGCCGTCTCAACCGAACGCGATACCGCCGAATCGCAGTTCCGAAGCTCGATCGACCAGCCATTCGGCTTGCGGCAACAGGGCCTTCGCCTTGCGGCCGAGTCGTCCACCGGCGGCGGCGACGTCAAGCAGATACGCACAGGCGGCGGTGCACGCCTCGGCGAGCGCGTTGTTACGATGGGGCGGATAGAGCGCCCAATGAAGATCGGCCGACGTCGCTTCGGCCAGACCCGCGGCAAGCGGGTCCATCCATTCGGGATGTTCGCGCTCGTAGTCGGCGAATGATCGCACGCGGGCGGGATCCCAGTCGTTGCGAAATTCCAGGCGACGCCGCGTCGCCGAATCGTACAACGGCAGCGTGAACGGATTCGAGGCGATCCGCATGTTCCGATACCGCCGCGCGGCACGCACGAGAAGATACAAGGCGTCGAGCACTTCGTCGGCCGTGCTCTCGAAGTCGGTCGCCAGGTGAAAGATCGTATAGTCGCATCCGCAGGTTTCGAGCGCGTCGAGCACGGTCTCCAACTGCGAAGCGGTGTGCCGCTTCTGCCAGCGGGCGAGCATGTCGGGATGGAACGATTCGGCACCCAGTTGGATCATCGGGTGCAGCTCGGCAATGATTCGGCGGAGGGTCGAATCGACGCGTCCTCGCGCATCGAGCAGGCTGCACGGATTCGTCTGGACGCTCACGCGGTAGCGCGTCGCCAGATCGCTTTCAGCCCATAGCTCGAAGAAGCGGACGGCGCGACGGCGCGCGAGAAAGAAATCCTCGTCGTAGATCGCCGCCCAAGCGACCTGGTCCTGTTGTCGCGACGAACCGGGACAGAACTCGAACAGACGGTGGCGTTCGAGCCGTAATCGGCCTTCCTGCACGGCGCGATCGGCCGCCGCGATTTCGTCGAGCAGTTGTTCGGCGGTCTTCGCCCGCACTTCGCGCCCGTGCAAGTTCGCGCAGAACGCACACTTGCCGGGGCAACCGCGTCCGCCGGTGAAGAAGAGACTGTCGAACGGCCGCCGGAAGCCGACCAGCAGCCCGAAGTCGAGTCGATTGCGTTGCACGGTTTCGCGCGAGGCGATGGGGCGCAGGACGTTTCGCAAACATGCCCGCGATAGGTTCGGTGCGTCGTCGCCCACCACCGCCGATCGGTCGTTCGCGGCGGGCACGTCGAGGCTCGAACGGCCGTATCCGTCGCGCGGCAACGTGTTGTGGTATACGCGTCCCCCGTAGCGATAAGCCAGGCCCGGAATCTCGGGGGCGAGGTCGCGCGAGAAAGGCCGTCGCGCGAGTTCGAGAAATCGGGCGAAGGTTTCTTCCGCCTCACCGGCGAACACGTAGTCGCAACCGACGGCCTGGAGGACTTCGGCGGGATGGCTCGTCGCCGTCGGGCCTCCCACCACGATTTCGGCGTCGCTTCGTCGTCGCACGGCGGCGACGGCCCGTACAAGGGCGGGTAAGTATCCGGCCATCAGCCGAAAGCCGACCACGTGCGGACGGAAGGTCGCCAGTTGCCGGCACATCTCTGCACCGAGTATGGCGCCGTCGCCTTCGCGGTTGTGCGAGGTTGCGTCGTCGTTTTCATCGGGATCGGGAAGCTGCACGATGCGCAGCGTGGCGAGTTCCTCGATGTCGAACTGGAACCTCAGCCCCTCCAGGCAGGGGGAAAACCGCCCGTGAACGATGCGCTCCGCCCGGCGGTTCAGGG
>CAYVVR010000108.1:6943-9779 GCA_964454655.1 uncultured Planctomycetaceae bacterium
GCGTGGCGAGTTTGCAGCGGGCAACCCACGAGCCGACGTCCAACGTTCCGCTGGGCCATCCCCAAGCGGCAAAAAGAACCCGAATCTCGGGGAAGCCGGTCGTTCTTTCGGCATCGCCGTCGGCTTGAGACGAGAACGCGCTCACGGTCGGGATTCTGCTTGCAAGGTGTCGAACAGCTTCAAGTAGCGATAGTAGACCTCGAGCGTGAGCAATTGCAGCGAGGTCACGTACAAGCGACCGGCGGCGTCGGCCCACGGGTCTTCGACCGGTCGCAGCGGATCCCAACTGCCCGCCAACGGCCCCTCGGTGATTTGCGTATCGACCAACAGGGGACGCATCCGGCCGTTCCACGCCTCCCAGTATTCGCCTTGCATTTGGAACATCACCTGGGTGGCATAATACCAGTAATACACGTCGCGCAGAGGTTGCGACGCAGAGCCCATCGCCGGCAAGTTCGCCCGCAAAAATTCGGCGCCCCGTTGCAGCGGTTCGTGATCTCGCTGCCAGCCCAGGTAGATGCGCATCAAGAGCCCTTCGGCGGTCATGGCGCGGTTGGGAACACGACCGTGCCGTTGGGCGTCGGTGTCGGCGGCATAGGGATTGTAACGATAGCGGGCGCCGTCCTCGGCCTGGGCGAGGTCGAGCCAGTGTTCCACACGGCGGAAGGTCGCCTCGGGCACGTCGATGCCGGTCATCTGCGCGCTCTTCAGGGCCATCAGTTGCCAGCCGGTCACCGACGTGTCGCTTTCACGTCGGGGCTGATACCGCCAACCGCCCAAATCGGGATGTTGTGCCGCGAGGATGTACGCGATCGCCTTTTCGGCCGGTTCTCGCAACGCCGGATCTTGCGATAACCCGTACGCTTCGCACAAGGCGATCGTGGCGATACCGTGCCCGTACATTCGCGTAAAGGGATTGGCGTCGCTTGCTCCGCGGAATAGTTGACCGTTTTCGCCTTGGTTCGCGATCAACCAAGCAAGCGCCCGCTTGACGGTGTCGGCGTGTTTGCCTTCCAAGTGCGTGTACCCGGCGCCGAGAAAAGCCAACAGTGCCGTCCCGGTGGCTGCCGTATCGCCTTGCATGTTGCCCACGTGGAAGGTATCGGGATCGATGCCCGACTCGTCGGGAATCGCGTTCAGGCTCCAGTGACCGTCGGCGAACTGGACGCGGGCGAGGAAATCGAGCCCCAATTCGACGGCGCGTTCCGTTTCGGGACCGCCGCCCAGTTCGTTTGCGCGCGCGAGACGTTCGCTCGGCATTCGTTGCCGGTAGGCCTCTAACGGAACGGCCTTCGTCGAAACGGCCAACCCGGGCAGTCCCGCGGCGCGACGGGTGATCATCGCACGGCTGCGCAGCGGTGAAATGATGTCGCTTTCGCTGCGGGCGAGTCGCCCGGTCAATCCCGGCGTGGGGCCGGGCGGCCCGCCGATGCCTGCGATTCCCGTCTCGGCGGTCAACGAGACGGTCAATCCGCCTTCGCGGCGTTGCGGACCGGTATCGCGTGCGTCGGGTGTGCGTCCCGCCCCCGATTCGCCGGGGCCGCCGGAAGCGGTCGGCTGCGTGCCGACCATTTCCGCCGATGTGTCCATTCCCGGCAACAGCCCGGGGATGCTGCGTCGTCGGAGCGGTCCTCCGCCGGTCGTCGCCGCGATCGGTTGCGCGGTACCGTCACCGGCGAAGCGACGCGGTCCGGCTTCGATTCCGGCAAGCAGCGACGGGCCGGGTGATCCGCCGCCGGCCTGGCTACCGGCGACGGGAACGGTTGGCGATGCGGCTCGCGGTCCGCCGAGGGTGGCGAGGCCGCTTCCGTCACGCGTGCCCGGTCGCGAGGGGCTCGATTCACCGCCGGTTCCGGAACCGGGCTGCATCACCGGTTGGGCCCGGGCGATCAGCCCCGGCAGGTTTGCGGGACCGACGGCCCCTCGTCGCGGAGTCGTTCCACCACTTCCGCCGAGCGCGGCAACGGCCGCTGTGGCGTCGCCGATTTCTCCGGCAGAACGATTACCGATGCCGGTCCCGCCGTCACCGAGGCTTCCGCCGACGGCCCCCAGGCCGACGACGTCGCCTTGTCCGCGAGGTGATCCCAGGGGGAGCGCCGGCAAGGTCCCACCGGCCGGTCCGGCCAGAGCCAGCGCCGCGGTATTCGGCCCCTGTGGTGCGTTTCCGGCGGCGTTTCCGCGGAGACCGCTGCCGCTACCCGCTCCGGTTGCGCTGCCGCTGCCCGATCCGGACCCCGCTCCGGCGCCTGCCTCGGCGGCCGCCAGGAGTTCGGCCCCGGGCAATCCCATCGAAGCGGCGGCGTTACGTCGTCCGGCCGAGCCGATTCGGCCGATGCCCGCGATAGCGGCGGCGTCGCCTTCACCGGTCGCTTGCCTCAGTGTCGTTCCGGTACCGGAACCCGATTGCGCGGGGCCCGCGCCCGCGGCGAGAATGTCGCCTGTGTCGATGCCGCTCTCACCGCTACCGGCGCCGCCTGCGCCGCCGACGAGTGTGCCTGCGCCGAGGCGTGCATCTTCCCGCACGACGCCGCTTGATCGCGGTTCGTAACGCGGCTGGGTTCCGCGCATCGCGCCGCTACCTTGTCCGACCGGCTGGGTCATCGGGGTTGCCGAGGCGATCATGCCGGGATTCGGGGCGGGCAGGCCGCGTCGTCCGGTCGGCCGAGTCGACGCGCGGGCTCCGGCGGCACCGAGCATCGCAACACCCGGCTCGCCGGTCGTTCGCCGCGCAATGGCCGGGGTGGTTCCGGCGAGTAGTCCGCTGAGACTTTCCGCGCCGCCGCGGGTGCCTTGTCCTTCGGTGTTCGGCAAGCCGATCGAGCTACGGCGTTGGACG
>CAYVVR010000109.1:0-9685 GCA_964454655.1 uncultured Planctomycetaceae bacterium
ACCCGCCGATTGGAAATCATTGGGCAATTGGCGGGGCTTCCCGAGTACCGCGGCCTTCCGGCTTTGGCGAGGATCGCCTGTTACGAAAGCGACGAGGAGATCGCCTTTGCCGCCGCATACGAGGTCTTCTATCGGCGTCCGGAAGGACGTCGCGACTTGGCGACTTACTTGACGGCCATGGGTGAGTTGCCCGCCGTCCAAGGCGATTTGCCGGCGGCGGCGGTGGCCGCTTTCCAGCGACTGCACACCGACGACCAGGGAATCGCCTTCGCGGAAGAGGTTCTCGAGCGGTTTCGGGAGAATGCGGGACGCCTTACCGGCGACGGTGCTCGCGTCGAAATGCTGCTATTGTATGAAACGGCGGAACAGTTGCTGAAAGCCGGACGCGACGCCGATGCCGAACACTACGCCGCCGAAGCACGATCGCGGATGGGCACGATCGACAACGAAGCCCTCGAGGCGCATCTGACGGTCGGTTACAAGCTTCGCGCACGCGGACTGACCGATTGGGCGGCGGGGGAGTTCGAGCTTCTGTGTGATTCCGACGAGCTGTTGGCGGGCCGATTCGGTTGTTCGGCTTTGGCCGAAATGTGGCACGACCAAGGGCTCGACGCGAAAGCCGCCGAGGCGGTCGAGGCCTACTTCGCCAAGTTCGGCGACGATGTCGAAAACCTGCAATTCGGCCGCGACGAGCTATTCCGCGAATTGCAGGCCCGCGGCCGGTACTTTCTCGCGTGCCGATATGCCGCCGAGGGCGATACCAAGAAGCAACTGGCGGCGTTACGCCGGGCGTTGGAAATCTATCCTTACGAAATCGACACGTTGATCGCCTTGTATCGATTGTCGGAAGGCCGTCCTCGGTTGCGTCAGGAAGCGATCGACAAGATCGCCGCCGCGGTTGATCGGTATCGCGGCGATATCGAATCGAATCCGAAGTCGCCCACCAACTACAATCAACTGGCCTGGTTGCTGGCGAATACCGACGACCCCTTCGGCGAAGCGGTGCGTTTGGCCGAAACGGCGGTCGAGTTGGATCCGGTCGCCTCGGCGTATCACGACACCTTGGGGCGTGCCTATTTCAGCCAGGGGCTTCTCTCGAAGGCGATTCAATCGCAAGCTCGCGCGTTGGAACTGGAACCCTATTCGGGCTTGCTCCGGAAACAGTTCCGCGAATTCGTAGAAGCGTGGCGCGAGCGGTTTCCGGGACGTCCGCTGCCGCTGGATGTCGAAAAGCTGTCGCCTGAAGTCGGCGAGTTCCTGCAATCGATCGAGGCGCCGGCCGAAGCGACGTCATGACCGCAGCCCCTTTCGAGCCGTTTGCGACCGGCGACGGTTTGCTATAATGATCGGTTCGTTTGGGCGAACGATAGCGTGCCGGCGGCGGCAACGCGCCGTACGGCAGACGAATCATCAACCGAGCAATATCCGACGGAAAGTACAAACATGGCCGTACCACGAGAATACGTCGATCGTGCACGGGAGCTTCGTGAGCAAATCGTCGAACTGCGGGACTCCCTTTGACTACGCCCGCAAGCGCGCACGAGCCGACGAAATCGAACAGGCGATGGGGCGTCCCGACTTCTGGAACGACCAAGAGAAGAGTCAAGAGCTGGTCGGCGAATTGAAAGGGCTGAAGGCGATCCTCAAGCCGCTCGACGAAGCCCTCGGCTTGCTCGAAGAAGTCGAAACGATGCTCGAGCTGGCCGAAGAAGACGAATCGTTCGCCGCCGAGGTGCCTGAAACGCTCGACAAGCTCGAAACCTTGCGGGAACAGCTCGAAGTCAAGGCCCTGCTCAACGGCCCGCACGACGCAAACAACGCCATCATCGCCATCAACGCCCGCGACGGCGGAACCGACGCCAACGATTGGGCCGAGATGCTTTTGCGAATGTACATCAACTGGGCCGAGAAGAACGATTACGAAGTCGAGCTGCTCGACCGACAAGACAACGAAGAGGCGGGAATTCAAAGCGCGACGATCGCCGTCCGCGGACCGATGGCCTACGGTTACCTGAAGGGCGAGACGGGCATCCATCGCCTCGTGCGGATCAGCCCGTTCAACGCCGAAGGCAAACGGCAGACCAGTTTCGCCGCGGTCGACGTGTCGCCCGAGATCAACAACCAGGTCGAAATCGAAATTCGCGACGAAGACATTCGCGAGGATGTTTTCCGCGCCGGGGGAGCGGGCGGCCAGCACGTGAACAAGACGTCCAGCGCCATTCGGCTTACCCATCTGCCGACCGGCATCGTCGTGCAGTGCCAAAACGAACGCAGCCAGCATCAGAACCGGGCGACGGCGATGAAGATGCTCCGCGCGCGACTGGCCCGGTTGGAAGAAGAAAAACGCGAGGCCGAAGAGGCCGCGAAATACAAAATGCAACCGAAGGTCGGTTTCGGTTCGCAAATTCGAAGCTATTTCTTGCACCCCGAACAGCGTGTGAAAGACACGCGAACGGGACACTTGGTTTCCAACTTCCATGCCGTGATGGACGGCGAAATCGACGGTTTTCTCGAATCGTACCTGCGGTGGCGCGTGCAAAACGCCCCTTCGGCCTGACGCCTCGCCGCAGGCGAATCGGAAAGGCGTCTGCGCGGTGCGGACGCCGAACCGGAAAGCCTCGGGGACCGCCGAATAAAACGAGGTTCGTCCCATGCACGAATCGCGCTGGGAACAACTACAAAGCGAATACGTCGGCCGCGAAGTGGTCGTCGATGCCGATGACGCGCGTTTCGGCCGGTTCGCCGGAAAGAAAGGCCGTGTGGTGGCCGTCAATCGCAACGGCCGCGTGCTCGTCCGGTTCGAAGGCACTGCCGACGAGGGTTGGCACGATTTCGATCTCGACTATGTGAAAGTCTACGAGCCGCCGCGTCCGCCGGTCGACGCCGGACCGGTCGGAGCGGAAAAAGACGAGGCCGGGAGTCTCCGTCCTTCGACGTTGGAATTGGCGCGGCGAGAACGCGACGCGGCCAAGGAAAAGGGTTCGTCCTGAGGTCGGCGCGGGCGCACGATTCGGCAACGCGGCTGTTGCCGAAGATCGACGCGAAGGCTCATTTTCCGCCGCGGACGAGACGTTGCCCCGTTCGCCCCAACGTGCGTCGCAGACGTTTGAACCGTCGTCCGACGTTGCTCTTCAGCACATGTTCCAATCGGCTCAACGCACGGTCGATTTCGGCGGCCTGTTCGATGCTCAGCGGATGCGCGCCGTAGCGAACCTGGTAATACGTCTCGACGATGCGGACGATGCCGGGAGTCAAATCGCTTTCTCCGGTTTCTGCGGCCAATTGACCGCCCACCACCTCGATGAAGCGGCGCGGCGTTTGGTTGACCGGCCGCTTCATGCCGTAGCGGGCCAGTAGGCGTTCCAGGTTGCGGTAGAACTCGATGGCGATTCGGTCGGCGTCGGCCCAGCGTTTGGGACGAAAGCCGAACTTGCGGTACAACCACAAAAGCACGCGATACTTGTTCCGCAGCGCCCGCCACAACGTGATCAACAGCGCCGCCACGATCAAGGCGGCCGATCCCATGAACATCAGGCGTCCGCGATTTTGCGAAGCGTAGTGAATCCAGCCGTCGCGGAACCGGGCCCACCATTCGCGATCGAAGGCCGATTTGACTTGCTTCGTCACGGTCTCGGCCAGCGGACGATAGATCGTTTGCTCTTGGCGCCCTTGGTCCAAATCGGCGATGTAGTGCACCCACAAATAGTCCAACCAGTTCAGGGCGCTGCCCATCCGCACGAAGATGTTGCGTTTGGCGATCTGTTCGTCGCGGGCGAAGGGAGTCGGATCCAGGCGTAACCAACCGCCTCGCAAGAAGCGGTCGCGGGCGTCGTCTCCGCCGGCCAGCAAATACGCGGGAATCTTGTTCGGCCCGAGGTAGATTTCGACCCACGCGTGAGCGTGGAGTTGTCGCACCTGGTAATACTGGCCGAAACGGTTGAACTCGTCGGTCTTGTAGCCCACGACCACCCGCGCGGGAATGCCGCGACTACGAAGCATCAACGCCAACGCCGTCGCGAAGTATTCGCAGTGCCCTTGTCGATGGACGAAAAGAAAATCTTCGATCGGGTCCAACGTCGGGTCGCGTTCCGGCGGATTGAGCGTGTACGTAAACTCGTTCGAATCGCGAAACCGCGAGGTGAAATAGATCGCCAAACGGTAATGATCGTCGGGAGGAATCTCCGATTCTTCGGCCCATTGTGCCGCCAGTTCCCGCAAGCGTCGCAACCCGTACCGGGTGGGATCTTGCGGCAACTGCATGTGCACCCAAATGTTGAACAGCTCGGTCGAGGGCGTGAGGACGTCCAGGTCTTGACCGCGGAAGGCCGTCGTTCCCAACTCGTAGGCGAATCGCTGGTTCGTCAGATCGCGAGGCCGAAACAATCGCTGACGCATGGCGTCGTAGTACACGCGTTGGTCTTCGCGGATGTTGAAACACGGCCATACGGCGAACAGTTCGGGGCGCTCGCTGGGCTCGATCGTGATTTGCTGAATGGTGTAAGGCTTCTCGGCGTCGGGACCGGTCGGGCCGGATTGGAGTCGGCGGTAACGGCGTCCGCCGGGGCCGTGATGCGCCCACAGTCCGCGATAGTATTGCGTCAGGACGGCTCCCCGCAGGTACAGCGGACTGACCGCGCGGAAGGTCTTTTTCGTGTCGGTGCGGATCAGCTTTACCCGCATGATCGGTTGCGGATCTTCGATGATTTCTCCCAGCTCGCCCAGGCGGACGGTGGGAGAGAAGCCGACCATCGAGGCGGGCCGCGTCTGATGCCCCCGCCACGGTTCGCCGCCGATGCGGGGAATGATGAAAAACATCGCCAGCGTCAACAGGACGGTACCGAACCCCAAGCCGAGCATCCGACGCCACAGCGGCCAACCCAAGCGAACTTCGGCGGCATCACCGGCAGGCGGCGCCCCGAACGTTCGCGTCGGCGGCCGTTTTCCGTTGCCTTCCGAAAGTTCACCCGCCCCGCGGCAGTACTCGTGCACGAAACGCAATTCGGTCTCGTGCATTTGCAACAACAGCAACGTGGCGATGCCCGTCCCTAGGTACAAAAGCAAGAACAATCCGAACACGGCACCTTGAACGAATGCCGCTGCCGAGACGACCTGGAACAGGCTCAACGCGACCAGGTAGCGGTAGGTTTTCAACGTCTTCCGGCGGAACTGCAAGATGACCTGAAGATAGACCAGCAGGTTCGCCGCACTGAAGACTTGAAGCGTTCCCTGGAACGTAAATACCTGCCACACGACGACCGCCAACGCCGCCAACATGGCGACGTTCACCAGCGTGCGACCGAGATAGAGCTTACCGCCGATATCCGTCCACCAAAGCGAGACGATCGACGCCAAGACGGCCAAAACGGGCAACCACGGATTCTGCGCACCGATTCCCAGCATCGTCGTTGCCAACGCCGCCAAGACGGCCACGGCGATTTGCAGAAAACGCTCGATACGCGTCGTCCGCTCGGGAAACGCCTCGTCGAGGTTCGTGTTTTCGGCGGGTATCGCTATGCTTGCCACGGGTGCTACCTGGTTCGTCGATTCGGCTGTCGTCAACTCGATCGCACGAACATGATCGCTACGGTTGTGCTCCGCCGGCGCCTTGCGACGCGGCGGGTTCCCGTTCTTCCGGTTTCGGTTTGTCCGACGGCGGTTCGTTGCGTTGCCGCGGTTTCTTTTCTTCCCGGACCGGCGAGAAGAACTGGAAGACCTCCGGTTGCGAGGTATCGACGATCCGCAACCGCGGTGCGGGAACGGCCGCGGCTACACGTCGCGTGAGACACTCGTACGCCTCGCCGACGACCGGCCCGGTGGAGACGACGATGACTTCGCTTGCGGCAAAGGCCCCGTTGCCGGCCTTGGCCAATAGTTCGGGCAGTTGCGACGCTTCGGCCGGTTGGATTGTGGCCAAGGTTTCCATGGCCATGCCCATGATGCCGCTCGAGACCGGTCCGCGGATCCACGCGGTTTCGTTGCCGCCCAGTCCCAAGGCGATTCCTGCACCGCCTCGGCGACTCAAGCCGTCGATCAAGGTGGCGGTCAGGCCGACCGCCAGTTCGACGGGATCTTTCGTGTCGTCGTGGGGGCGTTCGCCGTCTTCGCTGTTCCAGTGTAAATCGAGCAAAACGACCACGTCGCGGTTGCGCGGTTTTTCGAATTGGCGAACGACCAGTTCGCCGTGCTTGACCGATTGCCGCCAATGGATGTAGCGGGCGCTGTCGCCTTGTTGGTATTCACGCACGCCGAAGAAATCGCCCGTCGCGCGATGCGCCCGCGTCTCACGTCGCGTTCGGCCTTCGTACGCATGATGACTGGGAAACCAGTCGGGGCGTAACGTTCCGATTCGGGGGAACACGATCACCTCGTCGGGCAAATCGACCGTCCGCACGGCGTAGAACAACCCGAAGGGAAAACGCGTTGCGATGCGAACGGGGCCGACGTGGTAGCGTCCACGACGAGGAAGCCGCGCCTCGTACGACAAGGCTTGCCGCTTTTGCGGCGACAAGTAACGAAACAAAACGGCACCGCGGATGATTTCGGGATTACTCGCTTCGGGACCGGTGAGGACGTCTTCCACCACCACCGACCACACGCCGCGCAGTCGGTAACCGCTTTCCAAATCGATTCGCACCACCAAAGGATCGCCAGCGCATACTTCGCGCGGCAGCCGACGGCGCACGGAAAGACGCTTCAGATTCGCCCTCGCCGTCCACCAGCTCAAAAACAGCGGTCCCGAGACCAATCCGCCGATCAACAACATCAAGTTGACCTGGCGAATCGTCGCGGCGGCGATCACCGCTCCGGCGAGCATGAGGTAGTACCAGCCCACGCGGGTCAACCGGGTGCGCCATGTCGATTTGGGAGTTTTCGGCCGGGCCATAATGAGGATATCCGTTCGTCGCGGCGGCATCGATGTGGGCCGCCGACGGGCTATCGTCGAACGACGCTCAATGAGGAACGGGAATGTCGTCGACCAAGCGCTGGACGATCGCCTCGACCGCCTCGCGTTGACCTCCGTGCAGGTAGCCGTGCGGGATCACCCGGTGCGCCAACACGGGCACGGCCAATTGCTTGATGTCGTCGGGCACCGCGTAATCGCGACCGTTGAGCAACGCCAAAGCCTGCGTCGCCCGGTACAAGGCGAGCGAGCCGCGGACGCTTACGCCCACGCGCAACTCGTTGCAGTTTCGCGTGGCTTCGACGATATCCATGATGTAGCCGGCCAGCGAGTCGTCGACCTTCACGTTGCGCACGAGTTCCTGCAACCGGCGGACTTCCTCGGCACTCAACACCGGTTCGAGCTTATCGACCGGTTCACCGTCGCGGTGATCGGCGAACAGCCTTCGTTCTTCTTCCCGACCGGGGTAGCCGATCGATACCCGCAATAAGAAGCGATCGAGCTGGCTTTCGGGCAGCGGATATGTTCCCTCGAATTCGACCGGGTTTTGCGTTGCGATCACCAAAAAGGGGCACGGCAGGTCGTAACTGTGACCGTCGACCGACACGCGGCCTTCCGACATGGCCTCGAGCAAGGCGCTTTGGGTTCGCGGCGTCGTGCGGTTGATTTCGTCGGCCAGAACGATGTTCGCGAAGATCGGGCCTTCGTGAAACACGAACCGTTGCTCGCGGTTGTCGAACATCGAGCTGCCGGTGACGTCGGCGGGCAACAAGTCGGGCGTGAACTGAATGCGGCGGAATTTGCCCGAGACGCTCCGCGCTATCGCCCGACCCAGCAGCGTCTTGCCGACGCCGGGAACGTCCTCCAGCAACAGGTGCTCACCGGCCAACAGAGCCAACAAGCACATGCGGACGACGTCGTCCTTGCCGAGAACGACGCGGTTGATGTTGTCACGCAGCCGCTCAATGCGTTCGACGGCGGCCGGAATAGAATCGTCGTTCATGGAAGCGACCGGCCCTTGATTCCTAAGTGTTTTCATTTCACCCTCGACGGAAGCAACGTCCCGATCGGTCGGGGCGGCCGTCGACGATGAATCGGTCGTCGAGTCGACTTTCATTGTCTATGGTCTCGCGAAAAAGGATGCTACGCAAGTGTATGCCGGAACTAGTCATTAGGCGAATCACCCGATAAGGGGTAATGAAGCCCCGTGACTCACAAAAGGATCGGTGTTTCGCCGAGGTGGCCCGTCGGGATCGAACACAAGCGACGATTCGTCCGGCGTTTCGGTAGCTTGCCCCTTGGTTTTCGAAAAAGTGCTGCGATTGACAGCATGGGTACCCCAAGCCCCCCCGCAACGTGCCGCAGTGTTTGCTTCCCAAGCATATTTCCGGCTCGTCGAGGCAGGACAGCTCGTTCGACGCCGTGTCGGCACGTGGTCGAGGTGTCTGGTGCCCTCCCATTGAACCCAACCCGGCTCGACCGCGTGCGGTTACGTTCGTGGTCGATTTTGATGAAGAAACGCGGCCGACGATCGAATCTTCGGCATAGAAGCTGCGTACGGACGGCCGGGGACCGGCGTTGCCGAGTCTGTCGCTGAGTCGATAAAAGGTTTTCCCGAGACTTTCGCCACCGCAACGGAAAGTTCGCCTAGGACTTCCGGCGAGTTCGCCGTTATAATGAGAAACAGGGTAAAAATGTTGTGAAAACGCGCCGCGGCCGTGCGCCCCTTGGCAAGACGCAGCACGGTCGGGCGTCTCATCGGTCCCCTTGTCTCGAAACGCATCAACGACGGCTATTCGGCGATCGCTCGTAGGCGTCGGCACGAAGAGGGGTGGATCCTCTCGTGCGCCGTTGCCTTCGGTGATCGGAAGGGCCTGCTCCCGGCAATCATGACCCGGCTCAACGAATCGAGCACCGAATTGAACGAACCGAGCTCCGATTCGTCGGTCGAAGCACCGAGCGAAATCTGGCTCGACGGCGGCGTACTGGCGTGCGCCTGCCCCGAATGCGGTGCGCCGATGTCTATTCGGTTGTGGTTGGCGCTGGCCGATTGCTTTCGATGCGGGACAAGCGTCGAACTGACCGAAGAGCAAGAAGAATACGCCCGCCGCTTGCTCGACGATTGGCAAAAGCGACAGGTCGCCGAGCTCGAAGGCGCCTCGCGAATTCGTTCGACGATGCGTCGTGCTCCCGCCGGCAACGGCAGTTCGCCGGTCACGGCACCGCCGCCGCGCCCGGCGCCGCACACGCCCCCGAGACGGCCTCGACCGCGACGCGAGTCGCCGTGGAGCGATCCGGTGGAAGAGACGCAACCGGTATCGCGGGCCGAGGTGCTACGTCACGTTCTGCACCCCGCCCGGTGGCGAAGCCTCGGCGAGGCGATTTTGACGGACTTGCCCGCCTGGCTGATCAGCCTGATCGTCCACTTGATTTTCATCTTGCTCTTGGGGCTTTTGAACATTGCGTACGAGCCGCCGCGTCCGAGTATTACGCTTTCGACGTCGATCAACTACCGCGACACACCCGGCGAAGAGGGGCTGCTGGAAGAACGCTTGGCGGAGCCGTTCGAGTTCGAAGAGGCCGGCGACTTCGAACCGATGGACCTGGTCGAGGAATTCGCGCCCGGTGCGGCCGAAGTCAACTTGTCGGGCATTTCCGACATCATTCCGCAGATTCCCGACGAGACCGAAATGGCCCTCGACGTGCCCGAACCGTCGCTGGAACCGGCTCAAGTCGGGTACATGTTCGCCGGGCGAGATCCTCGTGTTCGCTCGCGATTGCTGA
>CAYVVR010000110.1:0-2591 GCA_964454655.1 uncultured Planctomycetaceae bacterium
CGGGGGCCGGTTGTAGTTCGGCGAAGGTGATCAGTTCGTACCCCGGCGGCGCATTCGCCAAGTAGTCGTAAATGACCCACGACGAGCCCACCAGTCCGAACACCAGCGACATCCAGATACCGGCCTTCGCGTAGGCGTCGCCGATACGAACGTCGGGCGCCTTGCGGATCTTGCGGCGTGCCCTGATTCCCAACGCCAACCCGGCGATGGGGACCGGGATCAGCCACACGGTGAAGAAACACAACAGCGAAAGAATGCCGAAGACGAGGCTCCAAACGGCGTCGTTTTCGACCTCGCGGTACCATTCCTGAAACGTCCGGCGTCGGCGTCGAACGACCGGCCCGGTCTCGTGAGGCTGTTTGTTGCTATCGGGTGACGACATATCGGCTTTTCCGGCGATCACACGGCGAAGATTCACTGGCGGCAGGCATCGATACGAGGCGGTCGGCTCCGCGGTTCGCGGCTCCCGGTCGCTCATTCATGGCGCAACGCCTCGATCGGATCCATTTTGGCGGCACGGACGGCCGGGTACAAGCCGAACACGATCCCGATGAACACGGCAATGCCGAACGCCAAAGGCAACGACCAAGGGACGATGACCGGCCGCATGGTCGTCACGACCTCGGGCAAGCTCTCGAACACCTTGGGCATGCTGTGATGGATGATCGCCTTGAGGGCTTCGCTGAACAGCGGGCAAGTGAACCCCACCAAGATGCCCACCAGGCCGCCGACGGTCGACAGCACGACGGTTTCGGCAAGAAACTGACGCACGATGTCCCGCCGTTTGGCGCCCAACGCACGACGGATACCGATCTCGCGCGTTCGCTCGGTGACCGTCGCCAGCATGATGTTCATGATCCCGATGCCGCCGACGACCAACGAAATCGCCGCGATCAGCCCCATGAACACGATGAACATCAACCGGGTGATGCGGGCTTGTTCCAAAAGCTCCAGCGGCACGGTAACGCCGTAATCTTGGTAATTGTGGCGCTTTTCGAGGATGGCTTTCACCAGCTCGGCGGTCGGGATGACGTTTTCAACCTCGTCGATGCGCAGGGTGATCTGGCTTAGTTCCACCCGCTCGGCTTCGAACGATCCGGCACGGCGGGTGAACACCATGTCGCCGATTCGGCTCCACAACGTGTCGATGGGAATGTACACGTCGCGAGAAAAGTCTTGGGCGGCAAACGAGCCGCCGATGGCCGCCGAAGGCATCTTCGGCTTGCAAACGCCGACGACCACGTAGTACTGTTCTTCGACCCGCACCGCCTTGTTGATCGGGTCTTCGAAGGGGAACAACCGCTCGGCGACCTCGGCAGACAGCACACAGTAATTGTGACGGCGGAGACCGTCGACGGCCTTCAGAAAACGTCCGCGGGCGATCTCGAGGCCGACGGTTTCTTGATACTCGGGCGTGCAACCGACCAACCGACCGTCGACCATGCGGCCGTGGTAACTGAACCGGCTGCGCAGCTCGCGGATGGGAATCGCGCCTTTGACGGTCGTGAGCGTTTCGGCAAGCTGGCCGAAATCGGCACGAGTCAATCCGTAGGTCAAGAAACCGGACGACTGCTGGATCTCTTCGGTCGGCGGCTTGATCGTTCGCACGATAATATTGTTGGCCCCGAGACTTTCGATTTGCTCTTGGGCCTTGCGGCTGATGCCTTCGCCGATCGCCAGCAACCAGATGACGCTCGATACGCCGATCAGGATACCCAACACGGTCAGCAGAGACCGCAGCGGGTGCAACATCAGGCTCTTGACACCCAGTTGTAGCGTTCGCAGCCAGATTCTCATGGTTGTCGTGTCGATCCTGACGAGCTTACGAGCGAGCCGGCGACGCAGTCGCCGTGGTGTTGTCGATGACGGCCTCGATTTGGCCGTCCTTCAAACGGATGATCCGCCGTGCCCTGGCACCGACGGCGTCTTCATGCGTCACGAGGATGATCGTCTTGCCTTGCGCGTGCAATTGGTCGAACAACTCGAGGATTTCTTCGGTCGTGACCGAGTCGAGGTTGCCGGTGGGCTCGTCGGCCAAGATGAAAAATGGATCGTTGACCAAACTGCGTGCGATGGCCACCCGTTGTTGCTGACCGCCGGAAAGCTGCGTCGGGCGATGGTACAAGCGGTTCCCCAGCCCGACCATCTCGGCCAATTCGATGCAACGTTGCCGGTTGTCGCGGGTGACTTTTCCCTGGTAGTACAACGGCACCTCGATATTTTCGAGGACGGTCAGTTGCGGAATCAGGTTGAACGACTGGAAAACGAAACCGATCCGCGAGGCGCGAATCTCGGAAAGGGCGTCGTCGTCGAGCGAGGCGACGTTCTCCTCGCCCAAGTACAATTCGCCGGAGGTCGGACGATCGAGGCATCCCAGCAGGTTCAAGAGGGTGCTCTTTCCCGACCCCGACGCGCCCATGATGGCGATGTAGTCGCCCTCGGGAACGTCGAACGACACGCCGCGCAGCGCCCGGACGATCTCGCCGCCGAGGTGATATTCTTTGACCAGGTTGCGGACCGAAGCAGCCAGCGTCACCGAAGCAGTCTCCCTTAGTTGCCGTCGCCGGCCGAAGGTCGTGTTCCGCCGGGGT
>CAYVVR010000110.1:2601-9675 GCA_964454655.1 uncultured Planctomycetaceae bacterium
GGAATTTCGTCGCCGTCGATCTTGCCGTTCTTGTTGGCGTCGAGCGTCGCGAAGATGCGATCGACGATAGCGGCCGGATCGAATCCACCGGCGCCGGGACCGCCACGCCGCGGGCCGCCTTCACCCGCTTGGGGCGGACCACCCGCCCCGGCCCCGGGGCGTCGTCCGCGCGGTTCGCGTCCCTCGCCCGATGCCTCGTCGCCGGAAGCCGAATCGGAAGTATCTCCGGCGGCACCGGACGCCTCGCCTTCTCGCGAGTGCACTTCGGCCATGCCGACCTTTTCGCGGTAGGCCGCAGCGTTTTGGACGACCTCGTCGCCCTCGTTCAGGCCCGACTTGATGATCACGACCTTATCGTTGGTCGAGCCGATTTCGACCGGCACCGGCTTGAGCTTGCCGTTTTCGTAGGTGATGCACCAGGTTTGACCACGGTGTTCGAAAACGGTATGGACCGGCACCATGAGCACGTCGTCGTAGCGCTCGGCGATGATGCGAACCTCGGCCGTCAATCCGGCTCGCAATCCTTCGACCGGTTTCTTGATGCGTACGACGGTTTGGTATTCTTTGACGTTCGAGTTGAACCACGAGGTGGGCATCGGGTACTTGCCGACTTCGACGACTTCACCTTCCATTTCGGCGCCGTCGAGCGCATCGACGCGGATGATCGCCGGCGTTCCCACGTGCACCAGGCCGATCTTCGATTCGTTGACCTTCGTCTTCACCTGCATTTCGGCAGGATTCGGCAAGCGAACGATGGTTTGCCGTTCCCGGACGCGAGCGCCGGGTTCGATGATGATGTCGTTTTGCCCGCGCACGCCGACCCGGTTCGCGTAGACGACCTGTCCCGCCGCCGGGGCGCGAATGGTGCACTTGTCGATCTGCTCTTTGATGTATTCGAGTTGCGCGACCTCTAGGTCGTAAGCGTGCTGTTGCGATTCGAGTTTCGCCTTGGCGGTTTCGATGTCGGCGTCGAGCTGCCGCACCATTTTGGGCTTGGTGAACTGTTCGAGCACCTCGAGGGCGGTGACGGCCGATTCGAGTTCTTTGACGGCTTTTTCCAAGGCGAACTGGTCGGCTTCGAGTTGCGCTTGGGTGATATAGCCTTTTTGTGCCAACGACTGGCTGTACTTGAGGTAGTCTTCGGCTCGCCGTTTGTTTTCTTCGGCCACGAAGACGTTGATTTGGGCGCTGAGGTACTGTTGGCGATATTGGCCCTCCAGATATTCCTTCTTGGCGATGACCGCCGTATCGTACGCGTTTTGCGCCTGAATCAGGGCCGCCCTGGCATTCGCGACGGCGATCTCTTGCTTCGTGTACTGGTCTTCGAGCGCCGAGGAATCGAGCTTACAAACGATGTCGCCTTCTTCGACCCAGCTACCCTCGGGCACGATTTCGAGGATCGTCGCCCCGGAGCTGTTCTGGCTTTCGACCTCGCAGGTGATCTCGACGTTGCTGGCGCTTTCGATGTCGCCGCGTTCGGTCAGTTCGTGGACGAAATCGCCGCGTCGAACCGCGACCATGAGGGGCTTTTCGTCGGCGGCACCCCACGGCAAGGAAAAGTCCGGAACCAGCGCGAAGACGACCAGCGGAACGCCCACCACGACGGCAATCGCCGCCGCGATCGCCCATGTCGAGCGTCCCTTCCGATCACGCTCGATCTTCGCCGCTTGAGTGCCGGTTCGCTGGGCCATGATTCAAATACCTCGCTTTGTCCGTCTTCCCGGAATCAGTAGGCCGAAGGTGAGATCGACTGGAGTGTTGACTTCGGTTCGCGGAGGGGGGTAGCGGGCCGTACGGCAGGCGGGTAGAAGGTGCCGACCAAGCTTACCGGCGGAATGCCGTCGATAGATCGGTCCCCCCAATTCCCGTGGATGCAGCCCGCGCGCACCTTTCCGTCGGTTTAAACCCCCGAACCACACCGTGGGTTTCGAAAAGGCAGACGCAGAACGCAGCCCGCCCGGCCGACCGGTACGATACCGCCCGCAACGGCGCCCCGTTCCACCGCGCGACGGATGTGCCTTCGGTACTTGACATTATATACAAGACACACTCACGGAGGGCCGCAAAATCTACCGATTCACTCGGCGGCAGCGACGGCCGAGCCGGAAAATCGGGAGATACTTGGGGAGCCCCCCCAACCCGCGATTACTGAGACGGGGCCTTGATGGCCACCAGCTCGGCCACCGTGTTCCTCAAGTCGCGGACCTTGATCGGCATTTGGAGAATCCGACGATGATCGCTGGTGTTCGCGGCGACGGCGTATCCTCGCTGATGGTCGTCGAGCATCAGCACGGCGGGCACCAAGTGCGTGCGGGGATCGTCTCCCAGCTTGTTGAACGCGTCGATGGCCGCCTGACCGAGCTCTTGGGCATTGAAGACGACACAGTCGATCATGTCGGGATCGTCGAGCAGTCGGTTCACCGCCCGTTCGGGATCGGCCATCACGAGCACCCGATAGCCGACCTTCTTGAGACTCTTTCTCAATAAGTCTTGTAGCTTGACGTTTGATTCGACGACCAAGACGACTTGTTGTTGCTGGAGCTCTTCTTTCACGTCGTTGAGCTTTTCGACCTGGTTGATCGTGCCGTCGATCAACCGTTGGGCGGCCGTTTTCAGGTCGAGCGCCATTTCGCCGGCGGTCTGGTAGCGGCGCGAGGGATCCAGCTCCATCGCTTTTTCGACGATCATGCACAGCGGCTTGGGAAGATCGGGCATCCGCTGGCTGATCGGCACCACATCGAGCAGGCGTGCCTTGTTCATCCGCTTGATGCGGTCTTTCGTTTCGAGCAACGGGGCTTCGCCGGTCAGCATGTGGTAGTACATGCAGCCGAGGAAGTAGATGTCGCTGCGGGGATCTCCCTTCGGCGCGCCGGTGGCCTTTTCCAACGCGGCGTAGTCGATGGCTCGGGCGTTGGGGGGCACTTCGGGCAGATTCGCCTCGACGGCTTCGTCGACGGCCGCCAACCCGAAGTCGACCAGCTTGGCCGTGCCGTCGCTGGCGATCAGCACATTGCTCAACTTCATATCGCGATGCGTCATGCCCTGACGCATCGCGTAGTCGAGCCCCGAGGCGATATCGAGGGCGATGCGGGTCGCCACGACCGTGTCCAAGCGGCCGCGAACCTTGACGAATTCTCGCAGGTTTTGGCCCTCGACGAACTCCATCACCATGAAGTGGGTGCGGCCTTCGGAGATGACATCGTACACAGCCACGATGTTCGGATGCCGAAGCGCCATACCGAGTCGGCCTTCCCGAACGAACTGCGCCGCGGCTTCGGGATTGTTGCTGAAGCGGTGTCGGAGAACCTTCAGCGCCACCACTTCGCCGGAGTGCCGGTGCTTGGCCCGGTACACGCGGGCGAACGACCCCGCGCCCACCAGGTACATGACGCAATAGTCGCCGAAGAAATACCCCGTCGTATCGCCTTTGAGCAGCTTATCGACCTGGTAATTCGTGAGCAGGCCGCGACGAACGAGCGCCTGACAAAACTGATCGCCCGGCACCTCCCGGGAACCGAATTCCCTCCACACATCTTCCAATTGGGACGCCTGAACCAACCCTAGGTCGATCACGCGTTGCCCCAATTGCTCACTGCTCATCGGCGACATGCCTTACCTTCTCCGTTCACCGGGGTAGATGAGACTCAGTGCTGCTGTTCCACGGAGACGCGTCGTTCTGCCCCACGGTTCGTGTTGTCGACAAGTTCCACGCATTGCATCGGCCGGCGCCCGGTCGCTTCCTCACCGATCAACCAGATCGCCGAGTGGATGCGCAACCTCAGCCCCCACAGGAGGATACGCAACTGCTCTCCCGTACCGTCGTTGCGGATCGCCGTGCCGAGTGCCTCGGATCGCCTCCTTTTTCGTGCCGGCCCGATGTTTCTATCGTATTCTGAGACGACCGAACACGCAACAAACCTTCCCCCCCGCTCGAATGGTGTGCCGGCGGCTTGCGGGGCGTTTTTCGGTCATTCGCACGGGCCGTTCGAATCTTGTGGGATCACTCGGTCGGGCGATGCGTTCCGGCCGCACCCGGCGCAAAAAAACAGAGCTCCGATCCGGGGCACATTCGGATCAGAGCTCTGTGTCGGAAACCGTTTCGAAGATCGGGAATCGTCGAGGCAGGGGGCAGCCGCAACTATTCGTGATCTGTAAAAACGGTTTCCTGGGGCACCTGTGGAAGAGGAAGAGGTTGTTTCGTTGAGGGGGACGCCCGGCGGCGCCCCCCGCGATGAAGCTTAGTTCGGTCGATGTCTGGAGTTCGATCTGCCTGAACGATCGCGAATATGGAATCCGGAAAACCGGGTTGGCGAAGAAAGTCGGTCGAGGACCGGTGTCGTGGTGACGTGCCCAAAGGGCTTTATGGTAAACCGTCGCATCCTGCGGCGGGTTGGGAAAACTTGGGTGTACGGATCAGAAGTCGTTCGAGCCGTCGATTTCTTCCAGCTTGCGCCGGTATTCGTCGCGTTCCCGGCGGGTGGCTTCGAGGTCGAACATCATGTATTTCATGTCGAGCCGCAGTTGTCCCAAGGCATCTTGGACCATGCTCAAGATTCGGCGTCGCCGTTTCGTGGCCTCGATGACGCGATTGAGAGCCGGTTCGACGATCTCTCGGTATTGCACGGGCAACTCGCTGATCACCTGAACGAGCTCGCTCAGCTCTTGGGGGACGGTTGCCTGCTGGGTCGGGTGAATCGGTCGCGGCTGGGTCATGGGGGCGTCTCCTCCGGTGTTGCTTGCTTCCGGTTGTTAAGCAATTGCAACGCCCGTACCCGAACGCCCCGACAATCGCCTGCCTTGCGACACAAATCCCGAATTCTCTAGTGGATACGAAAATTTCAAAAATTTGGGAGGTCGGGTCGCGATTTCGCCGAGGTGTTGCTCGAAGGCTACATTCGATCTGGACGAAAACGGCAAATCCTGATACAAGCGGAACTTACGTCGAGAACACAGAAACGTTGCGGCCTGTTGCCCGGCGGCTACACGTGTCGCCTGCGGCGGCCGCGTCCTCCTGGAACGCCGTCCTCACTCGATCGACACCGAGTCTTCACGCCCGATGAAACCCGCTACCCAATGGCAATATCATGCGGCTTGGCGTTCGGGGCGGCATGCGCGCAGTTGCGTGGGCAGGTGGAGCACGGTCGTCGCGGCGTTCTTGTTGCTATGGGCCGGAACCAAGCCGCTTACGGCCCAAACCTTGCCGCCGACGGCGGGATCACCGAACCCCACCGTCACGACGACGCTTTCCGGCGGGCAATTGATCGATGCGTTCGACGCGCCCGGTGTGCGGTGGAGCGCGATCGGCGGCGACGCCGTTTATCGAGAGATCCAACACCGGCAGGTGAGCGACGTCGTTCATTCGCCCGGCGGCGCCGAGTTCGTTGCCATCGAAGCGGGACCGGGGACGGCCGTCTACTACGAATACGCCGTGAAACCGGCGCCCGTCATCGACGAAACGGCGATCGAACTGTGGGTCCGCGCCGATCGGCCGGGGGTATCGCTTCACGGGATCGTCGTCCTTCCGCATACGATCGATCCCAACACGGGCAAACCGTTGTCGTTGCGAATTCCCGGCACGCAAGTGCGGATTACCCGGGCATGGGAGGCACTGCGGGTCGAGAACTTCCCCGAGCATATTCAACGCCTCGCCCGCGCCTTGCGGCTGGAGCTGCAACAGAACATCGAAACGCGCGGTGCGTACTTGCGGGCGGTGCAACTGAACGTTTACGGCGGGCCGGGCAACACACAAGTGTGGATCGACGATTTGTCGCTGGCCGGATACTTGCCGAATGCACGTCCCGGCGGCGTTGCGACCGCGCAGCCGTCCGGTTCTTTTTCGGCAGGCGGATCGGCAACGGCCCCGGTCGCGCCGCCGGTCGGCGGTTCGTTGGGCTCAGAAGCCGCTGTGCGGCAAGGAGGATCGGCCGCACCGGTCGTCGGATTGCCCGAATTGACGACAGCCGCCCCGACGGCCTTGAACGGAACCCAATTGCTGCTCGAAGGCAAACCGTTCTATCCGCGGGCGATCGAATACCAGGGCGAGTCGTTGGAGACGATTCGCCGTCTCGGATTCAACACGGTTTGGTTGCACCGCGTCCCCGATCGTGCCTTTTTGTCGCAGGCGGCTGCGGCGGGGCTGAAGGTGATCTGTCCGCCGCCGTGGTCGACCGGCCCGCAACAATCGGTCGTCACGGTGGGCAAAACCTGGAACGTCGTGATCGCGTGGGATTTGGGCTACCGCGTGACGCCCGACGAGACGGAAGCCCTGGCCGCCGATGCCCGTTTCGTGCGGGCGCAGGATCCCGTTTCGTCTCGCCCGTTGATCGCGTGGCCCGAAACAAAGCTGCGCGAGGCCAGCCGGGCGGTCGATATCGTCGTCTTGGGCCGCGAACCTTGCGGGACCAGTCTCGAACTGGTCGATTACGCCGCGTGGTTGCGCACGCGTCCGTTGCTCGCCCGACCGGGAACGCCGCTGTGGACGATCGTCCAAACGCAACCCGACCCCGTCTTGCTCGAACAATGGCGGCAGGCCGGAGCCGACCCCGTTGCGCTGGATACGATCGCCCCGGAACAGATCCGCTTGTTGACCTACTTGAGCTTAGCCGGAGGCGCTCGAGGGCTGTTGTTCCGATCGCATCGCTCGTTGGAAGAAACCGACCCGGCGACACGGACGCGGGCGGCGGCGCTCGAACTTGTGAACAGGGAACTCGACTGCATCGAGCCGTTCTTGGCGGGCGGACAATTCCAAGGGATGGTCGACGGCAGCGTCCCCCAAGCGAAAGCGGCCCTTTTCCGTGTCGAACGAGGACGCCTGATCGCTCCCTTGTGGCTCGACGCCCAAGCCCAGTACGTCGCCGGCCAATCGTCGGGCGAAACGGTGTCGTTCGTCGTGCCCGGCGTGCCCGACTGGACGGCCTATCTCTTGTTGCCGGGTAGTCTGGAACCGATCCGCTACAAGCGGGTGACCGGCGGCGTGCGGGTGACCATCGAGGAGTTCGGGCCGACCTCTCTTGTCGTCCTCACGCAAGACCCTTTGATCTTGCAACGCTTGTCGCGAGCGACGAGCGAATCGGG
>CAYVVR010000111.1:0-9559 GCA_964454655.1 uncultured Planctomycetaceae bacterium
TCGCATGTCCCGGCTACGAGGCGGACGATATCTTGGCGACGGTGGCCGACATCACGGAACGACACGCGGGCGAGTGTTATCTTGTCACCAACGACAAGGATTGTCGGCAACTGCTGTCCGATCGCGTGCGTCTCTACAACCTTCGCAAACACGAAGTCTTCGACGTCGGCTCGCTGCGGGAAACATGGGGTATCCGTCCCGACCAGGTCGTCGACTTTCAATCGCTTGTCGGTGACGCCGGCGATAATGTGCCGGGCGTTCCTCTTATTGGTCCGAAGATTGCCGCTCAGCTTCTCAACAAATACGGCACGCTCGAAGAAATTTTCGCCCACGCCGACGAAATCAAGGGAAAGCGGGGGGAAAACCTGCGGCAATACCAGAATCAGGCCAAACAAGCCCGCTCGTTGGTACGTCTCGAAAAGAATGTGCCGATCACCATTCCGTGGCAGCAAGGGATCGTCGGTACTTCCGATTTCGAAGCCGCCCGAGGTTTTCTCCAATCGCTCGGCTTTCGGCGGCTCATTCCGGAACTCGACCGCTGGCCCCTCAAGAACAAGACCGAGGCCGTCGGCCCGTCGACGTCTGCTTCCGTCGTCTCGAAGCCCGAGGTCACCGTCGTCGAGACCGCGGAGCAACTGCGCGACTTGGTATCCCAGTGGCAAAACATGGATTGCTTGGCGGTGGACACGGAAACCACCGGTCTTCGCCCTCGCGAGGTGGATCTCGTCGGGGTTTCCGTGTGCGATCCGCAAAATCGTTGCTATTACATCCCGATCCGATCGCCGGCCGATGAACCGTCGATTCCCGAAGAACAAGCCATCGCCGTTCTCCGCCCGCTATTGGAAAACACGCACCCGACGAAAATCGGCCAAAACCTGAAGTACGACTGGGTGGTTTTCCGGAAATCCGGGGTTCGGCTTCAAGGCATCGCCTTCGATACCATGTTGGCGAGCTACCTACTGGATGCCGGCGAACGAAACCACAATCTCGACGAATTGGCGGCGCGATATCTCGGCTACGAAACCACCAAGATCGACAAGCTGATCGGCAAGCGAAAGAAAGATCAAAAACGAATGGACGAGGTCCCCGTCGCGCAAATCGCCGCCTACGCCGGAGAAGATGCCTGGGTGCCGATGCAGCTCCGGCCGCTCCTCGAATCGCGTCTTCGCTCCGAAGGTCTTTTCGATTTGTTCGCCGAATTGGAAATCCCCTTGATCGACACGCTGGCCGAAATGGAGTTCTGGGGTATTCGCGTCGACTCGGAACGCCTGGCGGACCTCAGTCGCAAGTATCGGAAACGAATGGAGGAACTTCACCAAGAAATTCTCGAATTGGCCGGCGAAGACTTCAACATCGCTTCTCCGAAACAATTAGGCAAAATTCTCTTTGAGACGCTCGGCCTTCCCGTCATTAAACGAACCAAGACGGGCCCGAGCACCGACGCCGAAGTCCTCGAAGCCTTGGCCGAGCTCCACGCATTGCCGGCCAAGGTGCTCGCGTACCGCCAATACGCAAAACTTTTGGGCACGTACATCGAAGCGTTGCCGCAGATGATCCTTCCCGATACCGGCCGCATTCACGCGAACTTTCACCAGGCCGTGACGGCGACGGGCCGCTTGAGTTCCAGCGATCCCAACTTGCAAAACATTCCGATTCGCACGGAAGAAGGCCGTGAAATTCGGTCGGCATTCACCGCCGAACCCGGCTGCGTCTTGATTGCCGCCGACTACTCGCAAATCGAACTGCGGATGCTCGCCCACTACTCGCAAGACGAACAACTCACTGCCGCTTTCGAACGCGGCGAAGACATTCACACCAAGGTGGCCTCGCAGGTTTTCGGCGTTCCCATTTCCGACGTAACCGCCGACATGCGACGCCAGGCGAAGGCCGTCAACTTCGGCGTCATTTACGGCCAAAGTCCCTTCGGCCTCGCAAAACAATTGAAAATCTCCCAAGACGACGCCGCTTCGTTCATCGAAGCCTATTTTCGAAGCTATCCGGGTATCGCCCGATTCTTGGAAGAAACTCTGGAAAGCTGCCGTAAGCAGGGGTACGTGACGACGATTTTGAATCGCAAGCGAACGATCGAGGGCGTGCGTCCTCGACGCAAAGGCAACCTCACGCTCGCAGAACGCACGGCCATCAATACGGTCATCCAGGGATCGGCAGCCGATTTGATCAAACTGGCCATGTTGGCGGTTCATCGAAAACTCGCGGAAGAGTTGCCCGAAGCCCGCCTCATCCTCCAAATCCACGACGAACTGATCGTCGAGTGTCCGCGTGATAAGATGGGAGAAACCGCCGCGTTGCTCAAACGCGAAATGGAACAGGCCATGCAACTGCGAGTCCCGATCGTCGTCGACGTCAAATGCGGCGAAAACTGGGCAGACATGACCCCAGTAGGGGAGTGAAACCCGAACACTTCGACGCCACGCAACCTCCTTCGCATCTTGTAACTCATGAAAATCGTAGGACTTATCGGCGAAATCGCCTCGGGGAAATCGACCGTCGCTCGGATGATGGCAGAACACGGTGCCGTGGTGGCCAATGCCGACGAGATCGGTCACCGGCTGCTTGACGACCCGGCGGTCAAAGCCGACATCGTCGACGTGTTCGGTGAGGACGTCGTCGATTCTCGCGGTCACATTTCTCGACAGGCGCTCGCCCGGCAGGTGTTTTCCGATCCAAGCGATCGAGAAAACCTTGCAAAACTCGAAGGCATCCTTCACCCGCGCATCTTGGACAAAGTGCGAGAATACGCGAAAACCACCCGTTCTGGGGGACACCCGATTCTGGTAATCGACGCGCCGTTGCTTCTAGAGGCAGGATGGGTTACCCTATGTCATAGGGTGATTTACGTCTCGTCCCCTGATTCGTTTCGACGCCGGTGGGCCAGCGAGCGAGGTTGGAGCGAGGAAGAGCTGCTCCGTCGCGAAGCGGCCCAACTTCCGCTGGAGTTGAAACGGCTCCGTGCCGATTTGGTGGTCAGGAATTCCGGTTCCTTGGAAGACCTGCGCCGACAGACGGTACGGTTGATGGCCTTACTCGTCGGCTGAGTCCCGCACCCGGTATTGGAAGCTGGTTTTCCCTCGCGTGCGGTCGCACTCTCGCAGACGGCACCTTTCGAAGCAGTTTTCCTGTGATTGTTCGCGTCACCCGTGCTTGCTCGAATCGCGGGGTGCGCCGAATGGTCACCAAACCCGAACATCACATCTACCCGAATACGGCAGGAGGCCGCTCGGGAACCACTCCCACCTTTTCGACGCATTCTCGTCGTCGAAAGCCTCGACTTTTCATTTCGATCAGGAGTTCACGCCATGTCAGACTCCCGGAGCAGCAAGAACCGCTCTCGAAGTCGAAAAACAGGCCGCACGAACAGCCGAAATCCGGAAACCGCCGAGCAGAAAGCAAACACCGAATCGCTCGAGCGTCCCGAACCGCTGCTGGCCGACGAAAAAGAACCGCTCTCGCTGGCGGAACAGATCGCCGAAGGGCGTATCCGTGTGCCGGCCGACAAACGCGAGCCGGCCTCGTCCGAAGGCGACGGCGACAGTCAAATCGCCACCCTACAGAAGATGTCGATGGCCGAATTGATCGAAGAGGCGCGTAAGCAAAACGTCGCCGACTATTCGGGCATGAAGAAGCAAGAGCTCATCTTCCACATCTTGAAACAACGCGTGAAGATGAGCGGGTTGATGTACGGAGAGGGAACGCTCGAAATCTTGCCCGACGGGTTCGGTTTTCTTCGCAGCCCCGACTATCACTATCTCGCCTGCCCCGACGACATTTACGTTTCGCCCAGTCAGATCCGCCGTTTCGGCCTGCGAACGGGCGTCACCGTTTCGGGACAGATCCGTCCGCCCAAAGAAAACGAACGCTACTTCGCGCTGTTGCGGGTCGAGGCGATCAACTACGAAGATCCGAACCTTGCCGCCAAGCGGATCTTCTTCGACGATCTCACCCCGATGCATCCCGACACGCGCATCGTCCTCGAAACCACGAGCGACGAAATCGAATGTCGTGTCGTCGACTTGATCGCCCCGGTCGGGTTCGGGCAACGGGGGTTGATCGTCAGTCCGCCTCGGGCGGGAAAGACGATCCTGCTTCAAAAGATGGCCAAAGCCGTTTTGCACAATTATCCGGACTGCTACGTGTTCATGCTTCTGATCGACGAGCGGCCGGAAGAAGTGACCGACATGGAACGGCAGGTCAAGGGCAAGAATTGCGAAGTCATCAGCTCGACTTTCGACGAAGCCCCGGCCCGGCACATCCAAGTCTCGGAAATGGTCATCGAAAAGGCGAAACGGATGGTCGAATACGGCCGCGACGTCGTCATTTTCCTGGACTCGATTACTCGATTGGCCAGAGCGTGGAATGCCGAATGCCCCAACTCGGGCAAAATTCTCTCCGGCGGCGTCGACGCCAACGCTCTCCAACGCCCCAAACGATTTTTCGGCGCTGCGCGCAAAGTCGAAGAGGGCGGCTCGTTAACGATCATCGCGACTGCGTTGATCGACACGGGCAGCAAGATGGACGAGGTCATCTTCGAGGAATTCAAGGGAACGGGGAACATGGAGATCGTCCTCGATCGTTCCCTCGTCGACAAGCGAATTTGGCCCGCGATCGATATCAATCGGTCGGGCACCCGCCGCGAAGAAATGTTGCTCGACCCCGAAGAACACCGCCGTGTGTGCCTGCTGCGACGCGTTCTCAACGAAATGAACGCCCCCGATGCGATGGAATTTCTCGTCAATCGGCTTGCCAAGACGAAGACGAACGCCGAGTTCCTGATGAGCATGAACGTCCGCTGATCGCCCATCGGGGCTCGGTCGTGGGGGGCTTCCGGTCAGGATCGGCCGCGTACCCCCGTCGTACCGCCGTGAACGGTCGCGTACAATGGTAGTTTTCCAACCTTGAAATGCGGTCGGTATCTGCCCCGCCGACCGACGCAGGTATTTCTCACCCGTCGTGCGTGAGGGAGCTTTATGAACAACAGCATGCCAGCCGTTCCGGAGGGATGCCGGGTATTCGACGGTCGCACCGGCGACATCACCGGGCGATACGCAGTCGTCGTGTCCCGCTTCAACGATCGAATCACCGGCGGGTTACTCGACGGCGCCTTGTCGACACTGATGGAAAAAGGCATCCCTGCCGACTCAATCGACATCTACTGGGTTCCCGGCGCGTTTGAGCTCCCGACCGTCGCCGGCGAACTCGTTCGTCGAGCCGACCACGTCGCCGTGTTGTGCCTGGGGGCCGTCATTCGAGGCGAAACAACGCACGATCAGCATATCAATAGGGCCGTCAGCCGCGAAATCGCCCGCCTCGGAGCCGAATCCGGCATCCCCGTTTTGTTTGGGGTGCTCACCTGCAACACGCTCGAACAGGCAATAGCTCGCTCCGTGCCCGTGAAGGGTACCGCGGGTAAGGATCGCCCCGATGCCCGCATCGGCAACAAGGGCGCCGAATGTGCCGAGGCCGCCGTCGAAATGGTCGGACTGCTTCGTAGCATCCGCAACAAGTAGGGGAGTTGTCTATGGCGACACCGAGCCGACGTGCCCGAGCCCGAGAGGTCGTGCTACAACTGCTCTACCAAGACGATCTCAATCCACAAAACAATCCGGCATTGGGACAACAATTCATCAAGGAAGAATTGCCCGACGCCACCCTGCGCAGCTTCGCCGAAGAGCTATTGCGGGGCGTGCGACGCAATCGCTCGGAACTCGATCGGCGCATCGCGTCGGTCGCCGAAAACTGGTCTCTCGACCGCATGGCGGGCACCGACCGAAATGTCCTGCGGCTCGCCGCCTACGAGCTGCTATACACGTCGACGCCCGAGCGAGTCGTCATCGACCAGGCCGTCGAGCTTGCCAAGAAATTCGGTACGGACCAATCCTCCGGGTTCGTCAACGGCGTTCTGGATCGCCTGCTCAAAGAAAAAGGGAAGCAGAAGAATCCGTCGACCTCCTAAAGGCCTTCCACCGAACCAACGTAGTTTCCGCGACATTCGGGGAGTGACGTCATGGGATTGCTGGACAAAATCAAGCAAGGCCTCAAGAAAACCGCCAACCTTCTCAAGACCGACGTCCGCGATCTATTCAAGTCGGAAGGCCGCCTGGTAGACGACGAACTGCTCGAAGAGGTCTTCGAGGCGTTGGTGAAAACCGACATGGGCGTCGATACCTCCCAAGAGATCGTGGACGATTTGGCCGACGCATTCCGCGGGCGCGTGGTGAAGTGGGAGGAACTGCTCGAACGCGTCAAAGCCAAGCTCAAAGAGCTTCTTCGCCAACCTCCCGAACCGATCCGTTTCGCGGAAAGCGGTCCCACCGTCATCATGGTGTGCGGCGTGAACGGCTGCGGCAAGACGACGAGCATTGCCAAACTCACGCACATGTTCATCTCGCAAGGCAAGAAGGTCGTTCTCGGCGCCGCCGATACGTTTCGCGCCGCCGCCGTCGAACAACTCACCATTTGGGCACAACGCCTCGGGGCCGACATCGTCACCGGCCCTCCCAAGTCGGATCCGGCGAGCGTCGGCCACAAGGCCGTCGCCGAAGCGATCGCGAAGAACGCCGACGTCTGCATCATCGATACGGCAGGACGTTTGCAAACCCAGCAAAACTTGATGCGAGAACTGTCCAAGATCTATCGGGTTCTCGGCAAACAAATTCCCGACGCCCCCCACGAAGTATTACTGGTCCTCGATGCGACCACGGGGCAAAACGGCATCAGTCAGGCCAAGCATTTCACCGACGCCGTGCAATGCACGGGCCTTGTGCTCGCCAAACTCGACGGTACGGCCAAGGGAGGTGTCGTTGCCGCTATTCGCAAGCGGGTCGGCATCCCGGTCAAATTCGTCGGGGTCGGAGAAAAGGCGGAAGACTTGGCTCCGTTCGACGCCGATTCGTTTGTCGAAGCCCTCTTCGCCGAAGACACCGCCGGCTAATCGGAGCCCGGTGGAGCATCACACTCTGTTCATCTTCGCGTTGCGGCCGGCGTGCCGATTCGACCCGGGATCCTGAAAAAAATTGGATTCGCCGGTTGAATCTTGGCTATCATGACACCGTTCGGAATGTATCCAACGCCGCGGGCACTTGCCCGTGCGCTCTTACAGCCTGTCGAACGGAGGTGTTGTCATGTCTCGCCATTCCCGCCGCGACGTCGTCAAACTGGCGGCTGCGTCGGCCGTCGTTCCGTGGTTCATCCCGCAATCGGTTTTTGCCTCATCTCCTGCCGAAACGGTTCGCGTCGGCATCATCGGATGCGGAGGCCGAGCCCGTTCCATCGTTCGAGAGTCGGCCGAAATTCCCGGCATGAAGATCGTCGCCGTGTGTGATTGCTTCAAGCCCGCGGTCGATCGGTTCGTTCAAGATGTCGGCAAGGACAAAGGGTGGGCGACGTACGAAGATTTCCGCAAGATGATCGAAGAGCAGAAACTCGACGGCGTCATGATCGAAACGACGACGCACGCCCGCTCGTGGATCGCCGTCAACGCGATGCAAATGGGCGTCGACACATACATCGAAAAGCCGATGTGCCTGACCATCAAAGAAGGGCGCCACATGGTCAATGCCGCCCGCAAATACGGCACCGTGACGCAAGTCGGTACCCAGCAACGTTCGATGCCCATCAACAACTGGGCGAGCGATCTGGTCAAAAACGGGGCGATCGGCAAAGTACTGAAAGTGCTCGCGCCGAATTTCGTCGGGCCGGAACGGTGGCCGAACAAACCTGAAATGCCTATGCCCGACGGCGGCAGCAAAGGGTGGTGGGATGTGTGGACGAATCAGGCGGAACTGCGACCGTACCACCCCGAATTGCACCACGGTTGGGAACGCTGGTGGGCTTACGACGGCGGTGGACTTTGCTTTGGCGTCACCGGCTGGGGTACCCATTCGTACGACCAAATTCAACGTGCGTTGGGAACCGACGAGACCGGCCCCGTAGAGATCGTCCTCGAAGAGCCCGTCCAGGTTGCCGGGTGCGGCAAGTTCGAGAACATCCCCGACGACGACCCAACCTACCTCGAGTACTTGCATCGGTTGGCCAAGCCGGTGGTCGGTCCCCGAGCAAAGGTCCGCATGAAATACGCGAACGGAACCGAGTTGCTTCTGCACCTCGACGGCGATTGGGGCCCCGGGCTCGGCGCCATCTTCGTCGGCGAGCAAGGCAAGATCGAAATCAACCGCAACAAGATCGCCGCCAACCCGAAGGAGCTTATCGACTCGCCCGACAATCCCGGCCCGAACAAGCGTCCCGAAACGGAATATCACATCGCCAACTGGATCGACTGCATCCGCACGCGAAAACGTTGCAACGCCGATATCGAATTCGGCTTGCGATCGACAACCTTGTGCTATCTGGTCAACATCGTTCGAGAACTCGGAGAAGTCGGGAAACCCCTACGCTGGGATCCTGAAACCGAAACCTTCCCCGAGAACGCTGCGGCCAACCACTCGTCGTACATGGAACGGGAACGTCGCAAAGGTTACGAACTGCCGAGTTTGGCCTGAGGTCTCACTGCCTCGAAATACGATTGCAGGCAACTCGCTACTCGCGCACGTGGGGGCGTCGCCCGACGCGACGCCCCTTTTACGTGGTGCGTCTTCGGGCCATCGCTTCCGAATGCTCGACGGGCCGCGTCGCCGGAAACCTTGCGAATCGCGTCAATCTCGGCACGTCGCACTCCCACTCTTCAGAGGGGGCACACGATTGTTCAGTTCGATACAACCGTTACGACCGCACCATCCGACAGGACAAACACGATCATTAGGCCGGAACGAGTCGATACGCGCTGCATATTCCGTTCGAGTCATTCCGATACTCTAAACCGGCATGATGCCGTTCTCGGCACACTCATGCGCCGAGGTACATTCCCGCACTTGCCGGGCCGCACCGTGCAAATTCACGGCCCGCTCCCTTCAAGGGAAAGCAAACAGGGAGGTAATTCGACCCATGCAGGCACGTCACGTACTTTTCGCATTCGTCGGCTTCTCTTGCGTCGGCCTGGCCGCGGCCGGCGCCCTGCCGATCACCTCAAAGCCGGCCGACGGTCCCGTCGCACAGCAAACGGAAATCGCCGAGTCGGCCACTGCGCCGGCTACCGAAGAAAACAGTGAGCCCGCCTCGACCGAAATCCGTTTTCGCGACCCCGACGAACCAAAACAGGAGGCCGAAATCGTCGTTCGTGAAGATCTCGATTCGCTTGCGCGTGCCGAATTGCGTCTGGTAGCCGCATTGGAACACGACGGCGGCGTGACTCGGATCGCCACGACCGCCGACGAACACGAAACGAAGGCGGTTCGCCAACCGCGCGGTGTATTGCTCACCGACGCTGCGGAACCGATCGAGTTTTCGGCACCTGCGTTGGTCTCTTCAGACGGCGTTCTAATGCCGATCCCCGATTTTGCCACGCATCCTCCCGTCGCGTCGTCCCTCGACGAGGCGGCCGAATCGAGTGCCTCCCCCAGCGATGTTGCCGTCGATGCTTACGACTACGGCAGCTGCGGGACGCCGAGTTGCGCGTCGTGCGGATCGTGCGGCGGATTGTTCTCAG